>CAYWTT010000633.1:0-2330 GCA_964461245.1 uncultured Prolixibacteraceae bacterium
GCCCCATTTCAGTAAAAAGTTCCATTACTCCGGTGGCTACGCGTCCCCCGCCTGTGACGGTAATTTTCATAGCCGGCAGCCTGACTCCCAGAATCTGTTCTTTCATCTCCTTCACGGAAACGCATGTCCAGGCGGGTTTCAGCTCAAACAGGTGATGCTTGATCCCGTATGCACGGATTCCATTGTACGCTCCCACCAGTCCGGCAAATCTCCCGAAGCCGATAATCCGCTGCCCCGACCGGTCTGTCAGTGTTTCATAATCGACCAGACGGATCCTTTTTTTTACGATTTCCTGCAAGAGTTTCCGGTTGTGCGGTTGTTTTTTGATGGTATGGGAAAAGAAGAAATAGGTTTTACCCGGAATAAGGAGGTCGGTGGATACTTCTTTCACCCCCATGAGTACATCACAATCAGAAAGATCTTCCTGAAGTTTCACACCCGATGTAGTATATTCCTCGTCCCGGAAACAACGGATCGGCGAGGGTTGCACTACCATTTCCAGATCCAGGAAGGTGTCATTGACAAACATACATTGTTCAGGGGAGAACGGGACCCGCATGTCAGGCGGGAGTTTACTTTCGCGGATAATTCCGATCTTCATGGTTATAAATTTTTAAATGAGCATGGCATTGGTTTCCGGCCAGGTCTCCCGGTAGTCACAGCTCGAATTGAATACCCTGGGCAAGGGGCAGATCAGTGCTGAAATTGATGGTGTTGGTTTGCCGCCGCATATAGGCCTTCCAGGCATCGGATCCCGATTCCCTGCCGCCACCTGTCTCTTTTTCGCCACCGAAAGCGCCCCCGATTTCAGCTCCGGAGGTGCCGATGTTGACATTGGCAATCCCGCAGTCGGAGCCTTCAGAGGAAAGAAATCTTTCGGCTTCGGGCAGGTCGGTGGTGAATATGGCAGAGGAGAGGCCCTGGGGTACTCCGTTATGGAGTGACATCGCTTCTTCAAAGGTATGGTACCTGATCAGGTAGAGCAGGGGAGCAAAAGTCTCTTCCTGCACGATCTGAAAATGGTTTTCCACTTCGGCGATAGCGGGTGTCACATAGCATCCCGATTCAAATCCATCTCCACTCAGCTCTTCCCCGCCATATGCGATTTTCCCTCCTTCTTCCTTTACCTTGCTGATAGCCTTCAGAAAAGCCTCCTTGGCCTGATAGTCGATCAGCGGGCCGACATGGTTGGTCTGGTCCAGAGGGTGCCCGATTTTTAAATTTTTGTAAACGGTGACCAGCCTGTCCCGAAATTCGTCATAAAGCGATTCATGCAGGATGATCCGCCGGGTGGAGGTACACCGTTGCCCGCAGGTCCCCACCGATCCGAAAAGAACCGCCCTGAGCGCCATCTCCCGGTTGGCGTGGGGCGTAATGATTATGGCATTGTTGCCTCCCAGTTCGAGGATGGATCTGCCCAACCTTTCCCCGATCAGCCTGCCGGCTTTTTTCCCAATGCGGGTGGAACCGGTGAAGGAGATCAGCGGGATCCGCTTATCGGCAAACAGCTCATCTCCCAGGTACCTGGAACTGGTAGCCACCAGGTTAAGCACTCCTTCCGGGACATGATTGACCGCAAGGACCCTGGCTATTATCTTATGGACGGCAATGGCACAAAGAAGAACTTTGGAGGAGGGTTTCCAGATGACCACATCCCCGGCCACCAGGGCAATCATGGCATTCCAGGCCCATACTGCCACGGGGAAATTGAAGGCTGACACTACTCCGACAATCCCCAGGGGGTGGTATTGGTCATACATCCGGTGTCCCGGGCGTTCTGACTGCATGGTGAACCCATACAGTTGCCTTGACTGTCCGACGGCAAAATCACAAATATCGATCATCTCCTGCACTTCCCCCATTCCTTCCTGGCAGATCTTCCCCATTTCATAAGAGACCAGCTTGCCCAGCGGTTCCTTGTATTTCCTGAGTTCAAGGCCTATTTGCCTGACGATCTCTCCCCTGGCCGGGGCAGGTTTTTTTCGCCATTCTGCAAAAGCACACTGAGCCTTGTTCACTGCCAGGTCATAATCCTGAAGGGTTGAAAGCCTGATCTCTGCTATTTCCCGGCCATCTGCCGGGGATACCGACCTCAGTATCTCTCCGCTTGTCTCATGCCATTCGGTGCCAGTACACATTCCGGAATTCATCGCTTCAATCCCGAGCTGGCTCAGTATTTCATTCATGTGATAGTTCATATATCCTGTTTTAAGTGTTTTGATTTATTTTGTGGAAATTGTGGTCACATCAGTGCATTTACGAGACCGCCCTTCTCAAGGATGTCCGTCAGTTGGTCGGGAAGTGGGTCAAACCCGAAAGTTTTATCGCCG
>CAYWTT010000634.1:0-2320 GCA_964461245.1 uncultured Prolixibacteraceae bacterium
ACAACTTTAAAGTTTTCATAATACTTAATAATTTAATTGGTTAATAATTTTGATGAATTAAAGTTTTGTGTTTTGAATATCATCATGAACATTGGACAATCTTTTTTTAAGTTTCCTGCGCTCAGTGATATTTTTTTCTATTAATTGAGGTAAGTTTTCACAATGACATTTTTGGTGCCATCCCATTGATGCTCCGGTTATTTTACCCTGGATATTTTGCTGGTAAATGCTTTGAGGTGATTATTTGAACCTGACAGCAAATTATTGTAAACCCGAAGAATATTCGGAACGGATGTCTGTGAAATGCGCTCCTTTAAATCTGCTATATCCATAGTCTCAATATCAATACCCACCTGGAGAGCTGCCTTTAAACTGGTTTTCCCGCTGGCTGTCAGGTCATCATATATGGTTTGGAAAGCCGGAGTGAATTTCCCGACTTCTGCATAAGCCGGATCAGTTAATCCATATCCCTTTATCAGGTATAATATGGCATCCATATGAGCCTGTTCGCTTTGGGCAATGTTTTTAAAGACAACATCTTTATAGAGGTCATAAAAGGTCAGATAAGCATCTCTTGCAACCTTTTCCTCTTCACGCATCCATAACAAGCCGTTTATTTCAGATTCAGTAAGAACCGCATCAAAATTACAGGCTGTAGAGGTGGCTGATCCCAAACTGGCGCTTTTTTCCGACAAGAAAAGATCTTCACCAGCATTATCCAGACTTCCGGAGCATGCTGCAATAAACAGGGATACACCTGTTGCTGCAAGCAGAATTAAAAAATTATTTCTTTTCATGATTTAAAAAATTAAAAGGTTAAAAAATTAGTAAATAATTAGGAATCAGAATTTCTTGTAATGTTTTACACACTCAAATCCATCCATATTAAACATGGACAGAAATAAGACACATGAAATTCCATTTACTTGCGGGAGAGTAATGATTTTTTGAGCGCACAGCCTGTTTTTTTCGGTGGTTCAGTCATCAGTGGGTTCAACCCGCTAAAAGCCGAACCTGTATCCGATACCGGATTCGGTGTTTAACAGTTTGGGTTTTGCCGGATCATCTTCGATTTTTTTCCTGAGTTGGGCAATAAACACCCTTAAATACTGGGTTTGCCCGATATATCCCATACCCCATATTTCTTTCAGAATATACTGGTGGGTCAATACGCGGCCTTCATTTTTAGCCAGAAGAGTCAACAGAGAGTACTCGGTTGAAGTCAGTTTAATATTTTCATTGTTTTTCTGAACAAGGTGATGGGCAATGTCAATCGTCAGATTGCCGAAATTCAGGTGCGGATTTCCCATTGGTTCCTGGATCTGGCGGACAGCTGCCCGGATACGGGCCAGCAATTCACCGGTGCGGAATGGCTTGGAAAGGTAATCGTTTGCTCCCAGGTCGAGCGCCCTGACAATATCTTCTTCGGAATTCCGCACGGAAAGGATCATAATGGGATTTTCATACCATTCCCTGAGTTTTTTAATCACAACCCAACCATCCAGATCAGGAAGACCAAGATCAAGCAGGATCATTACCGGTTGAAGAGATGCAGCCAGGGCAATCCCTTCCTTCCCGGTTACTGCTTCGCTGACTTTATATCCGTTGGCAGTGAGCGTGATCTCAAGTAACCGGCGAATCTGAACTTCATCATCGATGATCAATATGGTGCCTGTTGTGGTCATCTATTCCTCTGCTTTTGGAAATGCGTTCATGTCCTAAATTTGAACGGGCAGCTGCACCGTAATCAGGGCACCCCCGTTTTTCCTGTTCTCAGCCGTTACTTTTCCCTTGTGTGCTTCCACAAATCCTTTGACGATCGACAAACCCAATCCAAGCCCTCCGGCTGAAGATGCCTTAGCACGGTAAAACTTATCAAAAACGGAAGATAACTCAGAGGCTGGAAATCCTGTACCTCTGTCCATGACCTGAATGGTGAGAAAGCCATTGTCGTAAAGAAACTTTACCCTGATCCGGCTGTTTGCCGGGGAATGTTGTATGGCATTGAGAAGAAGATTATGCAGTGTTTGTTCCATTAATCCGAAATCGATGAACACAAGCGGCATATTTGAAGGGATTACAACTGATAACCTGAAAGGCTCCAATTCGTTTTTCAGGGAATCACAGACATTATTCGCCAGATCACGTACATCACACCAATCGGGATGGGGGGTAATCCGTCCGGATTCGAGGCGGGACATATTTAGCAGGTTTTCGATAAGCCTGTTTAAACGGATGGACGCTGTATTTATTTCAGAATAGAGTCTGATACGGGTATCCTCAGGATATTCCTGCGTTAACAAGGTATCGGATGCACCCA
>CAYWTT010000635.1:0-2320 GCA_964461245.1 uncultured Prolixibacteraceae bacterium
GAAGCATCACTGCATCCGTTCAGCAGCATACAGTTCATCAGGATCAATAAAAGAAATTTCCTCATCAGGTTCAAGTTAAAATATTCTGCTTTTTACGTTAGCCCTTAAGATTTACTAATTCAAAAAACGATCTCCCGAAGCCATCCTGCCGGCCTCATGCAACCAGCTCCCTTCAAGGATTCGGGTATTTAAGATCGCTATTTGTTCTCGTCCGGCCAAAGGGAATCCAGACTCATGAGGTGGTTAATCCGACAAAATGGAATTGAGCAGCTGACTTTTTATTTAATCTTTCATTTCCCAGCCTTTTTCATAGCTGCGCGACCAGAGTTTCCGGGCATCTTTGTCCCTCAGGATATGTCCGTTCGACGGGTCAATATCAAGCGAACGACCAACGCGGTGGGCAATATTTCCGAGTTGCACAAGCAGTGTACTCCGATGTCCCGAATGAATATCGGCATGCAGTGCATCCCGGCCACAAATGTGATCAAAAAAGTTCTGGACATGAATGCCGTCAAGACTTCCGGAAGGATTGGCCAGGTTGCGTGCATCAATCTGCCGTATGGGTACCACTTCTTTAACCACCTTATTGTCGAGGTCGTAAATGGTATAACCGTTTCCGCCATCCATCATCATGCTGCCCTTCTCCCCGTAAAATATCGCTCCCACAGAGCATCCTTCCACATAACGGCCATTGCAACTGCGGCCTTCCCAGGTCATTGAAACCCCTTCCTTAAAATCGAAGCTGATCACCTGGGTGTCGGGAGTTTCCCAGTCGTCCTGACAAAAAAACCGTCCTCCGTTTGAGCTTACCCTGATAGGGAAATTCACGCCCATACCCCAACGCAGCAAATCAACCATATGCGTGCCGTTGTTCAGGGCCTCCCCTGTTCCCCAATGCCAGCGCCAATGCCAGTTGTAATGCACAATGTTATCCTTGAAAGCCCGCCGCGGAGCAGGCCCCTGCCACAAATCCCAGTCAAGCCAGTCGGGTACGGTAACCTCTTTCCCAATACCTATCGATTTCCGGTTATTGGTGTACCACCCTTTCCCGAAATATACCCGGCCGATTATGCCTTCCTTCAGCTCCTGAATCCCCTGGATTACATTGGGGTACGAACGGCGCTGATTTCCCATCTGGATAGTTTTACCGTAACGGGCTGAAGCTTTTTCCAGAATTTCACCTTCGTTCGGGTTGTGGCTGCAAGGTTTTTCAACATACACATGCTTCCCGGCCTGAATCGCCAAAAGAGCTGCCGGGGCATGCCAATGGTCGGGAGCGGCAATTACCATGGCATCGATTTCTTTGCTTTCGAGCGATTTGCGAAAATCATGGAAGGCTGTAGTCTGAACACCTTGCTGGACTCCTTCGAGCATTTTCCGGCATTTCTCTAAGGCACGGGTATCCACGTCACAAACATGAAGGACATCGCAATTGGTTTGCCCGGCAAAAGTCTGGGCCAGTGCACTTCCTCGGGAATTGACCCCCATCACCGAAACACGTATCTTCTCATTCGCCCCTTTAATCCTGCTATAACTTCTGGCACTAAAGGCTGGCAGGACACCTCCTGCAGCAATCAGAGCCGAACCGGTCAGGGTTTTTTTGATAAAATCTCTTCTGGAATTTTTCATTTCACTTAAAAAGTTACCCTTACTTATTCACCTGGTTGTTCATGATCGATTCCCACTGGGTTCACGAAGACTAAACAAACCATCCGGGCGTATCCATTTAAATACCAAAGGAAAAGATACCCGGCAGAAAAGAGGATCCCTTTTTTGCCGGGTAAAGGTTACTCCGGGAAAAGTTTATATCCGGAATTTCAGTTCGACAGCCGCATCCATTTGTTTACCGGACACCGTGTAGGTGTAATACAACATATAAGTACCCTGATTGCATTGGTATTCATTGCTGAAGTTACCTGAATAGGTACTGGTTTTGCCCGGCGTATTCACTACATTATAAGCTTCTGATCCGGGTGCGCCGGCAATCTGTACCTGTCCGTTCTGAACCTTCCGCAACAGGTCCATGTTTGTAGCTGCACCTTTTACCTGGATGGTATTGGCATCAACCGAAGTTGAAGTGATCACTTCATCAATCTTAGCCTTATCTGTATCGGTAGTTCCCGACAACACAACCTGCCCGTATGCCTTGTATTTTGATTCATACACATTGCGGAAACGGGTAAATTTTAAAATGGCAGTTTTTTGGTTTTCATTGACAGCCACATCGGGGTCTACGCTTTGAATACTGATCGGAAGGATGTATTTCATGTCTGTGAAGTTCACATCAATGCCCTTCAGATTAATCGAATAAAAAGCTCTT
>CAYWTT010000636.1:0-2316 GCA_964461245.1 uncultured Prolixibacteraceae bacterium
TGATCACAGGTCTCCAGACCCGAAAGAAAACCACCTGTTACTCAAACCGGGGGACTATTTCATCCTCAGTTTGATCTGAGTCAGCATCTTTTTGGTATAGAGCGGGAAATCACCGTTCATTACCCATCCGTAATAGCCCGGTTGCTCACGCAATACCTTTTCCACCGGTATCCCCTTATTCTTCCCGAAATTGAAGACCTCCACATTGTTGTCGTCTAAAATGATCCTTCCCAAATAATCGACATTCCGGTCGTAAGAGGAGAATTCACTCAGTTTTTCCACATCGTTTACAATGGGAACCGATTTTTTCCCGTTGTGATCCTCAAATTCCACCTCCTGGTAAAGATCCAGCTGAGACTGGAGTACTTCGTATGTAGCCCTGGTGTCGGCCATGGCCTGGTGGGCACCGGTCAACTCCTTGTTGCAATAGAATTTATAAGCAGCCGCCAGTGTCCGTTTTTCCATTTTATGGAAAATTGCCTGCACATCCACGAACTTACGCTTTTTAAAATCAATATCCACGTCAGCCCGCAGGAACTCTTCAGCAAGCATGGGAATATCGAACCGGATGGAATTAAAGCCTGCCAGATCACACCCCTCCATAAACCGGGCCAGGTTCTTAGCCACTTCTTTGAAAACCGGGGCATCTTTCACATCTTCATCCGTGATTCCATGGATTTGCGAGGCCTTTTCAGGAATAGGCATTTCAGGATTTATCCTAACCACCCGCTCTTCTTCACTCCCGTCCAAGTTGATCTTGAGAAGAGCGATCTCCACAATCCGGTCACTGGCGATATTGATGCCGGTAGTTTCAAGATCTAAAAACACAAGCGGATTTTTCAGTTTCAATTTCATTTCCGAAATGAATTTATTAAGAGAAAAAATATCAATTGAACAGAACAGATCAATAAAAAAGGTTTTTTTACTTTCAGACATAGGTTATCCTTCCGTAAAAAAACCTTTATAAAGGCTGTTTCAGCGGATTACACATTGATCATCATGGGCATCAGCAACATCAGTACATCTTCGTCCTCGTCCTCTTTTTCTTCCGGCAGCAGAAGACCTGCACGGGAGGGATCGCTCATTTCAAGCCTGATTTCGGAAGAAGGCAGGTTGGAAAGAATTTCCTGGAGGAAAGTGGATTTAAATCCGATTTCCATATCATCGCCTTCATATTCACAGTTCAGCCGTTCAACTGCCGATATGGAGAAATCGATGTCCTGTGCCGAAACCACCAGCTGGTTACCGCCGATCGTAAGTTTGACCAGGTTGCTGGCCTGATTGGCAAATACCGACACTCGCTTGACGGTATTGAAAAAGGCCAGCCGGTCGATCACCATAGAATTGGGATTGTTGACAGGAATGACTGAATTGTAGCTGGGATAATTCCCCTCTACCAGGCGGCATATCAGCTGATAGTTAGTCATTTTGAAGAATGCATTCCTCTCATTGAACTGCATCTTAACATCAAACTCTTCTTTTGCCAACAGGTTTTTAAGCAAAGCAGCTGGCTTTTTGGGCAGGATAAAGGAGTTGTTGACATCCGATTTGGAATCGGTCCGGCGGTAGCGAACCAGTTTATGGGCATCGGAAGCGACAAAACTCATGAAATCGGGAGTCAGTTCCACAAAGATTCCATTCATCACAGGCCTCAGTTCATCATCCGCAGTGGCAAACAACGTCTTCTCGATTCCTTTCTGCAGAGCTTTGCGGCTGACCATAATGGATGTCACCGTATCTTCTCTGGCTTCCGGGGTTTCCGGATAGTCTTCCCCGTCGCCCCCCACAATGGTATATTTCCCGTTTTCGGAGAAGATCTGAATACCGAACGTGGTTGCATCGATTTGAAAAGTCAAGGGTTGTTCGGGAAATTCTTTAAGCGTATCAATCAGTAGTTTCGCAGGAATGGCAATCACACCCTCACCATCGATATTGTCAAGTTCAAGCATGGTGATCAGAGTTGATTCTGAGTCTGAAGCCGTAATGGTTAATCCGGATTCCGTGATCCGGAAGAGGAAATTGTCTAAAATGGGCAAAGTACTCTTACTGCTGATTACTTTACTTATGGCAGTCAGGTGACTTAATAATTCGGTACTGGAAACAACAAACTTCATGACGTAATTTTTATTTAATTATCTATTTTCAGCTGTAACTACTTTTTCATCAGGTTCAGGCATAATTTATTCCGGGTGAGAACCTATTCCGCTCAGTTTCATCAGTCTTAACAAAAAATTCCCGGCACACGAATATACAAACTTTAGGATTAAGAGTGATTGAAAGTTACACCGATTTTTCACGAATTATGAACCGAATATT
>CAYWTT010000637.1:0-2305 GCA_964461245.1 uncultured Prolixibacteraceae bacterium
GAAAGGAAAAAGTGCATGCTCAACAGCCAGAAAAGCAAAAACATCAGGATGAAACATATCAGCAGGCTGATCGCTCCAAATCCCATCATCATCAGCAACATCGAGTTTTCCTCACGGGGAAGGTGAAACGTAAGCTTGATCCTTTTATTCACGGTTTCCGGGAAAAACTGGGCAATGCCGACAGTCAGGCCACCGACCAGCGGCACATATTTCAGGAACCGGAAATACTGGAATCCCTGAAATAAGATTGCATACCAGTAACTCTTGGCTTCATGGAAGGTGATATCATGCCTTACCCTGATAAAAATATAGCCGATTACCAGAACGGCAAACAGCGCATAGATGATCAAAAACCATTTCAGTTTGATCCATTCCTTATAAATGACCGATTTACCCATATGCTAATATTTTCCTGTTAAACCAATAAATGCATCTTCGAGGCTCATCTCCACCTTCCGGAATCCCTGTACAGTAATGCCGCGTTGTTTGAGGTGGTTTTTCACGAAATCCTCAGACTCATAAGTGTATAACTCAACTTTGTTCTTTACCTTTTCGATATTGGCAATGAACCCATCCCGGGGAATTTCAGTGTGCTCATTCTCCAGTTCAAAGTAAAACTGCTTGAACTCTCTCATAAATTCAGTCACCGGACGTTGCGTCAACACACGGTTGTAGTCCATGATCAGCACATCATCGATCAGTCTTTCCATATCCTGTATGATGTGCGAGGTGGTAAAGATGGTCTTGTTCTTCAGTTTGGCATATTCCCTTAAATAATCGATGAACAGTCTGCGGTAACCCGGATCAAGCCCCATGGAGAAGTCATCGAGGATCAGCAGATCGGGATCCTGGGCCAGGATGAGCCCCAATGCCACCTGTGAGCGCTGACCGCATGACATGGTGGATATTTTTTGATTCGGGGTAACCTTCAGCTTTGACATCAGCTCCCAATAAGGCTCACTGTCCCATTTGGAATAGAAACCCGAATAGAACTTTTCCAACTGGTGAATATTCATGAAAGCATACTGAATATGCCCCTCGATTAGGAAGCCAATCCTTGATTTATTGGCTGGGGAAAGATGCTGGCAGTCTTCCCCGTAGATCAGGCACTGACCGCTCCGGGGCTGTAAAAATCCGTTCAGGATGTTGATTGTAGTCGTCTTTCCTGCACCGTTCTTCCCCAACAGTCCAAGGATACTGCCTTCAGGTACATGAAAATTCAGATTCTCATACACCAGCTTTTTCCCGTAATAGTGGGTCAGGTTAATACACTCAATAGCGTTGTTCATTGATCATTCTGTTAAAAATTTATTCCTGCATTGATTCTGAAAAGATTTCTCATCGTTTGGCCATGAAAACCGGCACTAAGCCACTGATAGCCTGTTTCCACAAAAAACTGGAGCGGCGATTTATATAACCTGATTTCCCGCCCATAGTCAACCGAAATTCCTGCTTTCCACAGATCAGCGACACGATAGTCAAAGTCATGCTGAAGAAATTCAGTTTGGATCTTTCCCCTTAGTTCTTCCTGCTCCACGATTTCGAGATTATGACAGGGAGAAAATCTGTAGCCTCCGTTTAATTCAACCACCAGTTGGTTTTTCCCGGATGCCAGTTCCCTTTCATATACCGCTTCCCATAGCATCTGTCCAATCTTCTGATGGTTATACTCCGGAACAAAATAATAGGTTGTAATGTCAGAAGTATATTTCATCCGGAGGGTCCCTGCCCAGTTAAAATGGTGGTTGTCTCTGATTTTGGAATAGGTGTAACTGGCCCCATAATCACTTTCCGAATCCCAGTATAAGGTATATTTAGCGGCGGTAGACCATTGCCATGAAATTTCCTCCAGTTTCGGTTCCACCACAGGTTCCTGTCCATACCCCTTTCGGCAGTTGTAAAAAAGTTTCAACCGGCTGATATTTTTATTTTCGGGCTTGAACAGGAAAAGAGTAGAGGCTTCCATGGAATAATTATCTAAAAACACCATTTGCAAAGGGAAGGTAGTTCCCCGTTTAATGTCCGTGGTTTGCCTGCTGACCCGGAGAAAGGTCAGGTTATCGGCCATAGTGCCTGAAAAGCTGAAATCCAGATCTCCGCCCAGCAACTGGGTTTTACTGTACCTTCCGTCTTCTTCGACGGTTGAGGAAAAAGCACCCAATCCACGGAAATAAAAAAGATCATATTTCCGGTCGTTAACCGCATCAAACTCGATATCCTCTTTTCCTGTTTCCAGGCGTATGCCGGCTCCCAGTTTTATCCGGCCTGACCGCCAAATGATTCCCGGTGAAAATTCAAAATCGGT
>CAYWTT010000638.1:0-2298 GCA_964461245.1 uncultured Prolixibacteraceae bacterium
CCAACTGGCAACACTGGGGAAGAAATGAATATGTTACCGCCCTGGAACCTGGAACTAATCCTCCAATCGGACAATCAATAGCACGCAAAGATGGCAGCCTAATTTTTATTCAACCAGAAGAAAAACGAGGATATAACCTGGAACTGGAAGTAGTTCATGAAAATAAATCTTTACAATAAATATAGAAATATGACTAAACTGATAACACTTGCAGAAAAAGCCTTGGATCAGGGGCAGGGGATTTTGCGGTTGGTTCCCAATTGGGTACCACGCTCTTTTTGCATTCAAGGTAGGAGAATCAAACTGCATCCCGATGATTATTATGCGCTGGGAGGAGAACGAGGCGGTATCGATGAACGATGGCTTTCTTCTACTACGCCTGCTGACAATGGCCCACTGACAGGAAAAAATGAAGGCCTCAGTGAAGTTGTTCTCGAAGGAAAGGGACAAAATGAACGCATTCTTTTAAAGGATGCGGTGAATGAACTGAAAGAAAAATTGATTGGAAAACGGATATGGGAAGAATACAGATGCTGGCCCATATACTCAAAATTCTTTGATAACCTTGGGGCGTTGCCTCATCATGTTCATCACCGGGATGAACATGCCGGTATGACTGGGCAAAAAGGAAAACCGGAGGCTTACTATTTTCCACCACAACTTAACAACCATGGAGGCGAATTCCCTTATACGTTCTTCGGGTTCAATCCCGGAACAACCAAACAGGAAGTTTTGGAATGCCTGATGAATTTTTCAAAGGGAGACAATAAGATTACCAATCTTTCTCATGCACATCGTCTTGAAACGGGAACAGGCTGGGATGTTCCACCGGGAGTGCTTCATGCTCCGGGAAGTCTTTGTACCTACGAACCTCAAAGAGCTTCAGACGTGTATGCCATGTACCAGTCACTGGCAGGTAATACAATCGTATCAGAAACTTTGCTGTGGAAAGACACTCCAAAAGAAAAAGTGGGAGATTACAACCACCTCCTGGAGGTTATTGACTGGAATTTGAATGTTGATCCAGATTTTGTAAAGAACCGGTTTATGCGGCCAATGCCCGTTCGTCCGTTGCATGAAATGAAACAGTCAGGTTATATGGAAAACTGGATTTGTTATAAGTCTAATGCATTTAGCGCCAAAGAATTAACAATACTTCCAGGAGCTGAAGTAGTTATAAAAGATGAAGCTGCTTATGGGATGATCATGATGCAGGGACATGGAACGATGGGAGTTTGGGATATTGAAACTCCTTCGATGATCCGTTATGGAGAACTGACCCATGATGAATACTTTGTGAGCGAACAGGCTGCTTTTGAAGGGGTACAAATCATAAATCAGTCGAAAACTGACCCAATTATAATGCTGAAACATTTTGGGCCTGAAAATCCGGAATGGGAAAGATGGTACAAAGCATATCAAAAACAATAAGCCAATGAAATCCTCGAACATAAAATATAACCAGACATTTTTATGGTTGATATGCCTGGTGGCAGCTATGGGGGGCTTCCTGTTTGGATACGACTGGGTAGTGGTGGGGGGTGCAAAACCATTTTATGAACCTTATTTCCATTTAACCACGCCCGCTCAAAAAGGATGGGGAACCAGTTCAGCATTGATAGGTTGCATATTGGGGGCGATTCTTTGTGTTATATTAAGTGATAAATTAGGGCGAAAGCGGCTATTGATATTATCTGGTGCATTATTTACTATTTCTGCAATCGGGACAGGACTTGCCGGAAGCTTTAACTCATTTAACATTTATCGTATCATCGGTGGTTTGGGCATAGGTATTGCCTTAAACCTATCGCCGATGTACATTGCCGAGATGTCTCCCCCACACATTCGGGGGAAAATGGTTTCAGTGAACCAGTTATTAGTGATGTTTGGAATTTTGGCGGCACAGGTAGTTAACTGGCGTATATCGCTTATCGATACGAAAATGCCAGTTGATGCAACAGAAGAAATCATCCGGCAGAGTTGGAACGGACAGATCGGATGGCGATGGATGTTCGGGGCGGAAACCTTGCCTGCATTCCTGTTTTTCTTGTTGATGATCTTTATGCCGGAAAGCGTACGTTGGTTAGTCAAAAACGGGCAAAGTAATAAAGCAATAGGAATTCTCAATAAGGTTGGAGGAGAAAAATATGCGCGTAATGAAGTGGCATTGATACAAAAAACTATTTCGGAAGAAGAAACAGCTAAAGTCCATTTTAAGGAACTGTTAGAACCAGGACTTCTTAAAATACTTCTCCTTGGTATCTTTTTGGCTTTTTTGCAGCAGTGGAGCGGAATGAA
>CAYWTT010000639.1:0-2294 GCA_964461245.1 uncultured Prolixibacteraceae bacterium
TATAATCTAATCCTCCTATGATTCCCATAGCTTCATCAGGTCTTCCATTTACAATTCTTGTAATTGCTCCTCCGGCATTCAAATGCCAGCCCAAACCGACTATTCCTTCTCGCTGGTTAGGCATAAAGCCAGGCATGTTATATTCCAACACAACTGGAATTGAGAAGTCTCCATCCAGATAAGTATATACTGGGATTGTAGTTCCTGACTCACCTGTAAATAGAGATATTTTTTGGTTGCCGTGAGCAGTAAATCCAAATGCTTGGGGTGATTGCAAATAATTTCCATCCCAATTTTGTAGCTCTAATATTTCATGTCCATATTGCTGAGCATGAGATACTGAAATATAAAACATTATTATCCCAAATAAAAAAAATCCTGTATTTTTCATATCATCAATATTTTGAGGTTACATGTTTATTTTGAGAGTTTAAATTTTTAAAAAGGTATAGAAAAAATCATTGTTATGCTATAAATATTTGATGTTGAATAACATGTTTGGAAGTATCTGTCTTGTTAATTTGAGATAGATAGATTATGAAATCTTATGCCAATTTTATAGCTGTAAATCAACAATATTTTATACGAGAATTGCTATGAATTAGTCGTTGGAAATAATGATGGAAAAAAAAGGAAACACATTTTTTTAAAAATAGTATATATTTTCCCTTTGAAAGTCGTTTGCAGCTGTTTTGAATCTGTTTTTTGTGTGTTTTAAGGCGTGATATAATTTAATCTCAGCTTTAAGCTTTCGGTGATTTTATAACTTATATCATAGTTTTGTTATGAAAATATTAATCTTTTATTTTGAGGAGGATCGAACGTAATTTCTTTTGCTCCAATATATTACTTTTAATTTTTTTATGTGAATAAGTGGAGATGAAATATTACAGCACTAATAAAAAAACACCGGCCGTAACACTGAAAGAAGCCGTTGTAAAAGGTCTTGCTGCCGACAATGGCCTGTTTATGCCCGAGCGGATCGAAAAATTTGAACCTTCTTTTTTTCAGCATATTCAAAATCTCTATTTTCAGGAGATTGCCTTCGAAGTGGCCCGGAAGTTTTTCGGGGAGGATATCGAAGAACCCAAACTCAGGGAGATCGTTTACGATACCTTGTCGTTTGACTGTCCGGTGGTGGCAGTGACCGACAAGATTTGGTCGCTGGAGCTGTTTCACGGACCCACACTGGCTTTCAAGGATGTGGGGGCCCGTTTTATGGCCCGTTTGCTCAACCATTTTCTGGAGAAAAGCGACCGGACCGTAAATGTGCTGGTAGCCACCTCGGGCGACACCGGCAGCGCTGTTGCCAACGGCTTTCTGGGAGTGGAAGGCATTCACGTGTTTGTGCTTTACCCCAGGGGAAAAGTGAGTGATATCCAGGAAAAACAGTTTACCACACTCGGAAAAAATATCACCGCCCTTGAAATCGACGGCACCTTCGACGATTGCCAGCAACTGGTGAAAACCGCATTTCTGGATGAGGAGCTGAATCGCCGGCTGACCCTTACCTCGGCCAATTCCATCAACGTGGCGCGCTTCCTGCCGCAATCCTTCTACTATTTTAACGCCTGGGCCCGGTTGAAGGCGCAAGGGGTGATCCCTTCCCGTGAACTGGTTTTTTCCGTTCCGAGCGGAAATTTTGGAAACCTCACCGCCGGCTTGTTTGCCCGCGAAATGGGGTTACCGGTCGCCCGTTTCCTGGCTGCCAACAACTGCAACGACGTGGTTTACCAGTACCTTCAGACCGGGAAATATGAATCGCGCCCGTCGGTCGAAACGATTGCCAATGCCATGGATGTGGGGGCGCCGAGTAACTTTGCCCGGATTCTGGACCTCTATGGAAATTCGTACGAAAAAATTACTTCGGCCATGAAAGGTTTTCGTTATACCGATGAAGAGATCCGACAGACGATCCGGAGTGTGTTTGAGCAAACCGGTTACCTGTGCGATCCGCATGGCGCCTGTGGCTACCAGGCCCTGACCGAAGCGTTGGAGGAGAACCAGGCGGGGGTGTTTCTGGAAACCGCCCATCCGGCGAAATTTACCGAAACGGTGGAAGCTGTTGTCGGAAAAGGAAATGTGCCGCTTCCCGAAAAGCTGGCTGCTTTTGTGAAAGGCGAAAAACAGTCGGTGCCGCTGGGCAAATCGTTCCCGGAATTTAAGTCGTTTCTGCTGGGATAACGGCCGGCGCTCTTTGTTCAGGCAAACGGGTCGCGGCGGAAGGTGATTCCGATGCCGGGCTGGTCGTTGAGCGTAATTTTCCCGTTAACAATTTGAACGCCCCGGCAGGG
>CAYWTT010000640.1:0-2290 GCA_964461245.1 uncultured Prolixibacteraceae bacterium
GGGCGGGACTTTTACCACAAAACTTGATTTGAAAAACTAATGTTTGATTAACCACTAAACTGTCTTGGGAACACGAAAACCCGCCTTTTGGGTAGGTGCTTTTAGGGGCTGGTGTTCTTTCTTTATCTTGCAAATGCTTGGATTTCATCTATTCGTCCTTCTTTAAATGCTCGTTGTACAATTTCGTAATCTAACCGTCTATTGAAAAAAAGAGAAGAATAATTGCGTTGTATAAGAGTCCCATTAAATAAATAGTGTTCCAATCGCTTAATACCGCCCAGGTTTTCTACAAGACTTAGTGCATAGTCAACATACCTTGTCATTGCTAAAGAAGATTCTTTCGTTAAATGACTCATAATGTAGTCCACGTCTAATTCACTTCCGTGTTCGGCTTTTTCAATTAATTCACCAAGTTCCCCAGTAAACTTATAATTTGTCATTCAGTTATTTTCGTTTTTCACACTTGACCCTAACTTGTTTATAACAAGGTAAAAACCAGATATATCCAACAAATATTGAAAGCTTTGTATGGTTTTTCCATCCTTATCAATAATTTCAATAAAAATGTTTCTGTATCTGTTTAAAAGAAAATAATAATCAAAACATTGATCCAAAATTATCGAATATTTCTTTTATGTTAGGAATCATTATTGTCCTTTCTTAACGTTTTATGCGGTTTTATTTTTATTCAATAAACGCATAAAATGTTTTTGATACAGACTTTTCAGGATAATCCAAAATCCGGTACAATAAGCACTATAAGTGCATTTTTAATTGGAATGATTCCCCAGGTTGATCCAGACATTCAAACTACTGTTATATTCTGGTTTCAGGTTACTGCATTTGCCATTTCGATAACCGTTGGGATTTTCACCATCATCGGATTTTGCCGGAAAATGAGAAGGGAAAATAGGAGGGAGAGAAAATGACCCCGAAAGACTTTGTCCGGAATTATTTGCCATTTGCCAGAACTGCGGAAGCGCATTCAGGTATTTCCGGGATTTTCATTCTGGCGCAGGCAGCCATTGAAAGTAGTTGGGGTAGGGTAGCTCCGCTGAATAATTTCTTTGGAATCAAGGATTCCGACGGATTGAATGGGAATGAACAACTCCTGGTGACGACCGAATACAGCCGGCGGATGGATTTGAAATTCCCGGAAATCATCTCCGTTACACCGGTTCTGATGCATGGTTTGAAATACTTTAAATACAAGGTTAAAGACTACTTCAGGAAGTATGACTCTGCTGCTGAATGCTTTGAAGATCATGCCGGTTTCTTTTTCAAAAATGCCAGGTACCGGTTGGCGTTGAAGGTAAAGCATGATCCTGAGCAATTTGCCCAAATGGTTGCAAAGGTCGGGTATGCAGCAGATCCCGCTTACAGCAATACTCTGTTAAAGGTTATCAGCATGATCAGGTCAGAAATTGAAAAACTTGAAAAGAATGGGTAATTTCTTAAAGGTAATTATTACCGGCGCCCGGTGGATGTGGAAAAATTCCTGGTGGATTCTGCCGGCCGGTGAGGAAATCTACGATGCAGTAAAAAAGAGATTCTGGAAAAAACCGAAGGAAGAATCAACAATGAATAACGAAAACAAAACATGATCATGGAAGAAAGAATCGGGTTCCTGACCCCTGAACAGGAAAAGTTACTGGCAGAAGCGCTGGATGAATTTTTGAAGTTTAAAAATGCAATCATGGAAAAAATGGACGGTCCTGTGGCATTGGTGGTCATTCGGGGAGTGGATAACCGTTTTGCAGACCGGATCCATCATGAATGGAAAACCCCCCTATTTCCCATCCTGGATAAAGCGCTGGAGGGTGATATCGAAGAAACCCGCCGTCTGGTCACCGACCTGATCAATCAAAAAATTGACATTCCCGGCATCCAGGAAGATGTCGAGCTGATGATGTTCGATGGATTTACGCGGTTTGCTGCTGCTGCAGTAGCATGGTACCTGGAAAGGAAAAGGGCGGCTTGAAAATATTTTAATTGAGAAAATTCACGGAAAACATCTCTTTAATTTTATGATTTCCGACTCTTTTTTTTAGCCTGATTTTCTCATTAATTATACCTTTTTTATAATATGTTTTATAACATGTTTCCATTAAAAAAGTCATAAGCTCGAAATCATTTATAAATGGTTTATAAATGAGCCAAAAACGTTTTTATAATAAATTGAATTATAGCACTTTAAGTGATTGCTTAAATTGCTTCATAATCATAAGGTCGCCGGATCATGCCCGGCTCTCGCTACAGCAAAAAAGCCAATAAAATAAGGGGTTTCAGA
>CAYWTT010000641.1:0-2282 GCA_964461245.1 uncultured Prolixibacteraceae bacterium
GTTTCGGCTTTTGACAAAACACCCATTTCTCAATTGTTAAGTGAAAATATACCTAATCAAGTCAATCAAAATGTTAAAGATCGATTATCTTTATTTTGTTAAAACGTTTAACACATTAACGCACCAGTAGTAAGTGAATATTTGTTAATAAATTTTTTGTTTCCTTTATGAAAAAATTATTATTGTTTTTATTGTTTTCAGTTACTGTTTTTACAGTACATGCTTATCCTGTACGTCTTACGGCAACTTATTTTGGTGGGAGTGGAAACGAAATTTTACACGATGTGGCTTTTGCCGACGATGGAACGTTGATTGTAATAGGTACTACAGATAATACGTCTGCCCTCACCGTTCCAGGCAATATTCCTACATATCTTTTCGGGAACGACAATCCATCTTCACTCGAATCGGCTTATATTCTACGACTTTCGAATAATGGACAGCAAATTCTGAGCTTTTCGCGCTTTGCCACTGGCAGTATTAAAATAAAAGACTTGCGACTTGCTGTTACCGAAAACGGAATCTATATAGTTGCTGTCGGATACAGTGCTTTTGCTCAATTACCCGGTTTTGATGGTAAGATTGACAGCGCTCCGGGTTCAAAGCCTGCCATTGTTCGGGTTTCTTTAGATGGTTCTCAAATTCTGAATGCTACATATCTGGGTGGAGGCGATTCAGATCGGGATGTGAATGATATTGATGTTTTTCCAAACGGAGATTTGTGCGTTAATCACGATAAAAATGGCGATTGGGCCGATTTCCTTTCACGAATTAAGCCCGACTTGTCGGGTTTTGTGTGGACCCGCACATTCGATGTTTGGTGTGGATCTGCCCGTACCAATGCCATAACTGTAAGTCCGCAGGGCGATTTGGTATATGTGGGAGGTTACGGAATGGGCAATACAGGCCTTGAACCTTATAAAGATCCTTATCTTTTTTCATTCAACGGATCCGATGGCTCGCAAAACTGGAAAAGAGGCAGTAATTCAAAGGATTATGGTGTTTTTAATTTTCCTCAGGCTGCCATTGGTGCCAACCGGCTTATTTCCGATTCGCAGGTGAATGCATTGGGAACCGATTCGCTCGGAAATATCTTGATGATAGGATATTCCGATGGAGGTGCTACTGTTTTTCAATATGACCCTTGGTATGGTGGTTACTACAATACAACCGGGGCACCTGTTCCAGCGGGGATTTCCGATGGCGATAGTTTTGCCGGATTTAGTGGTGCTACATCGGCAAGTACTATCGGACTTATGAATAAAAACGGGGAATGGATACGAATGCATGCCATTAAGCCATACAACACATGGAATAGATGGTATGGTCTGGCTCGCGGATACAACGGAGCAATCTTTTATACAGGACGGACTTCGGGTATACCTGACGTAGAGCCATGGGAGAGTGGTGGTTCCAATGGGGTGTTGATGAAAGTGGTTTATGACCCTATATTAGGAACCCAACGAAAATTTGTAACACATCCTGCGGGTGTGGATGCCATGAATAAAGTAGCGCGAGACAGGAATACCTATCGGTATGCAGCAGTTGGTACAGCTACAACTGCATCAGTCTTTTGTGTCGATCCATTTCAAAATACTTTCGGAGGTGGTAATGATGGATACATTGTCGTATTTGATGATAACGATAAAGAGATTGATGCGGAAGAAATTATTACTACCGAAGACACAAACATTCGAATGGGAGATGCTGCCAAGACCTTTGGTACTGCCGCAACCTTATTAGTGAAACGACAGGATGACCGACCTGCCAATACTTCCAAAGCATATTTTAAATTCAATTTGCAAGATATACAAAAACCAATTAAAGATGCACGTCTATTGCTTTATAAATCAGGAAAATATGATAATGGAAAGGCCATTGTATATGCATTGAAAAAAGGTTTCGACAATTGGAGTGAAACAACGCTTACGTGGAACAATTCTTCGGCATTTGGGAATGATATTACATCTGCGTGGAGTATGGATAAAACCAAAACTGACTCACTGGGAATTTTCCAAATTAATAAGACAAATACCTCCGAAAAAGTAGTTTATCAGGGAACAGATTTTACAAATTACATCGAAACAAGAAGACTTGCCGGCGATGCTTCAATTACATTTGTGTTGACTACACAATGGGTAAATTCTAACGGCGACCCTGTGATTCAACCGGCTTCTAAAGAATCAACAGGAGTTCTGAAGCCTACATTGCAGCTAATTTACGATCGAAATGCCTCCATTCCTGAATCAATGCGTTTATGGCCGGAGAATATAACACTGCTA
>CAYWTT010000642.1:0-2277 GCA_964461245.1 uncultured Prolixibacteraceae bacterium
ACCTTCAGAAAATATTATGCCTATTCGGGCGACAGCGCAGCACTGACACCGGTAAGAAAGCTGATTGAACGGGTTGCTTTCTACCACACGCCCAAAGACTGGGCTTGGGCCGATGTTCCCCGAACCCAGGACGATACCCCGGATGGCGAATACACCGACGAATGGAGCGGCGTGGATAAGATATGCATGGTGGCCATTGGCTATCTGAGCTATTTCCGCTTCACCGGAGATAAAAACTATTTTGAGAGAGCCGAGAATATTTGCCGGACCATTCTGAAACAGGTAAGCCCCGGAAACGAAAAGAAATCGCCCATACCGTTTATGGTAAACCTTAAAACAGGGAAAATCCTGGATCCATACTGCTCGGATATGATCCTGCCGGTACAGCTTTTTGACGAACTCATGGAATCCAACCTCACCACAATCGATAAGAACGAACTGAAAAGCAAAAGAGATCTGGTTTGGAACTGGATATTGGAATATCCCGTGAAAAACAACCTGTGGTCGGGATATTACGAAGATGTCTCTTCCAACTACACCAACCTCAACCAGCAGAATCCGATGGAAACCGCCCGGTACATCCTGAATCATCCAGAAATGGATCCGGAGTATAAAAAACATGTCCCGGAGTTAATCAGTTGGGTGGAGAACCGGTTCGGTAAAGAAAAGCATTTCGGGGCTACCAGCATCAGGGAACAGGACGGCTGTTTCAAGGAAATGAGCAGTCATACCGCCCGCTATGCTTCTGTAGTGGCCAAATGGTACGGGGTATGCCTTGATGAGATGGTTCGTGAAGAGGCCCGGGCCTCTTTTGCCCTGGCCACCTATTCAGCCTGCAATCAGTATTCCCGAAACGGTCAGGCCATCAACTATACCGGGATCGGATATATTGAACCCTGGTTTTCAGATTCCTACTGGGATTACCTGCCGCATATCCTTGATGGAATGTCCGAAATGCCCGATATGCTTCCCCCTGACGAAGACCATATTTTTTATTCCTCCTCCCTGATCACCCGGGTAAACTATTCTCCCCGAAATATTTCATATACGGCGGATCTTGATTTTGGTGAAGAGAGGATTAAGCTCACTTTTACTCCGGTGGTTTATTCAGAAGGTAAACCACTGAACCCGGAACAGTGGCATTTTGGCACATTCCGCGGAACAGGGAACATTCTGATTATTAAAAGAAATGGCATTCACCAGGTGGAGATCAGGGAAAAGAAATCCTGAAAAAGCACAGTATGAAACGCACAGCCATTTTATTTTCCTTGCTGGCAGTATTTCTGACAGCTTCTGCCACCCGGAGCATCCGTGATTTCAACGTAATCCCCGGCAACAGACCGGCCTTAAATAAGGTCAATCTTCAGAAGGCCATCGATTGGGCTTTCGCCTCTGGTGAAGCGCTTCTGGTCGAAGCTTCCGACCAGCCCTATCCTGTGGATGGCGGTATCATATTGCGTAACAAGGTTACTTTACTGGGTATAAACGGACCTACCCCCAGGGGCACCTCCGTGCCTGGCCGGAAAAACCCTGTGGGCAGTGTTTTTAAAATTACCGACAGGGAAAATTTCTTTCTGACCGTCGAGTCGGGAACTCAAATCAAAGGAATCCAGTTTTGGTATCCCGAACAGACGATCAGCGATCCTGCACAAATAATCCCTTATCCTGCGACCATCCGGGTTTCGCAGACTTCAAGCACACAGGGCGTATATCTCTCCTGCCTCACCTTTTATGGAGAGTACCTGGCCATGGATTTCAACGCTTCACCCCGGTTTCCCTGCGAACTGATCCTCTTTGAACACTGTTACGGTTATTCACTGGGGGGTACTTTTATCCGGCTGGATTACTGCTATGACATCCCGAGGATTCTCCATTGCCATGTGAACCCTGCCGTACAACGGCTTGTAGGCGGACAGTACAGCCCCCAGATCATTGATTCGGTTGTGGCCCGGAAAAAGTTCGCTTATTCGGTCAACCACACCGACAATGCCCAGATCATCGATATCTTTACCTTCGGAACCTATGGAGGAATTCTGCTTGGTGGGGAGACTTACGGTCAACTGACCAATTTTAATTTTGACTGTGTGGCTGTCGGAATTCATAAAATGGGGAACAATGCCAAAAACCGGAACTGGCAGGTAGCACAGGGATCGATTATTGCCAATACCGGTGAAAAGGTACCGCAAATACACCCTGTCATCGTGGAAGGTCAGGGACATATCTCACTGGCCAATGTGGAAGCATTTTCAGGCGGAAATGGCGCCTTGACCACCGTCC
>CAYWTT010000643.1:0-2275 GCA_964461245.1 uncultured Prolixibacteraceae bacterium
AACATTTGCTTGAGCTTTCGCCTTCTTTGATATTCAAAAAAATTGATTCAGTTCTGAGAGGGCATGTGGCCAAAGAGCTGGAAGCCCAAATGCGCGTGGCAAATAAACAACAAGCCATTATCGTTGCAGCTAATCCGTCGGTAGGAAGAACAATAGTCAAAGGGCAATATTTTGTCGATTCTTTACCCTTGAATGAAACTTCTTTTTCTGATGATCCCGAATTTCCGGTAGTTTCAGCCAATGTTACCGAGATAGTGAAACCTTCGGAACATACTGTTTTTTCAAGAGGGTTGAGTGATAAATTGCCCAATTCAGGAATGATAATTGCTGATGTGACCAATCCTGGAGAGTTAACGGAATGGGCTCAAAGAGTTAATTCGGAGATGGTCGTTGCTGGAGGCTCTGGCTTTTTTGACGCCCTGCTCGGAACGATGTATCCACAAAAACTTACTCCGGGACATTCTGATTTATTGTTTGGGGTAAGTTCGTTGTTTATTTTTGGCAGCCTCTATCCCAAGGAGCCCAATATGCTTGAGAAATTTTACAGTAATAAGGTAGTACGGATAAATATGCCTGAAGATGTTTATTACAATACAGAAAAAAATGCTGAAATGCTGACAGAATGGGCAATTCAAATTACAAATCAGTTGCAGAAAGGCTGCAGCGTAATGATGACCATTGACCATCATCCCAATAACGAAACAGGTTTGCCACTTCGCTTGCGTGAAAGTATCGGCAAGGTTGTTTCGATGGTTGGAGAACATTTTGAGTTGAATGATCTATTTATTGAGGGCGGCGCCACTACTTCAGTTGTATTGAAATATCTTCACATTAATAAGTTACATCCGTTTAATGAAGTAGATTTTGGAGTTATTCAAATGAAAGCTGAAGGATATCCAAATCTTTGCGTAACAACTAAACCAGGAAGCTATTTGTGGCCCGAGCATCTGGTATTTGAGAACAATACCCCTACGATTAACTAACGACAAAAACGGACTAAACTATTAATAACTTAAAAAATGGGACAAACAGCATCTTTGCACATCGTTGATTATACCATTATTATTTTCTCTTTTATAGTTTCGCTTGGAGTGGGCTTGAAGTTTGCCCGCCGGCAGAAAACAACCAACACATATTTTATTGCCGGAGGTAAGCTGCCTTCCTGGGCTATCGGTATTTCAATCCTCGCAACACTTATCAGTAGTATTACTTTTTTGGCCTATCCGGGAGAAGGTTACTCATCCAACTGGTTGTTGCTAGTGCAGGGACTCATGGTTCCGGTAGTGCTGTTAATTATCGTTGGCTTTATTGTGCCATTATTCAGACAGGTTATCAAATTGAGTGCCTATGAATATTTCGAGCGCCGATTTGGTGTTTTTGCCCGGATGTATAGTTCCTTGAGTTTTGTATTGACGCATTTCTCCAAAATGGGGTCGGTGTTCTTTTTGCTTGCTCTTGCACTTTCAAAAATGACAGGCGTTGATACCGTGATGTTTATCTGGATTGTAGGAGTCATTGTTATCTTGATTACATTGCTTGGTGGAATGGAAGCTATTGTATGGCTGGATGTTATTCAAGGTTTTTTGCTGATCATTGGCGGAGTTGTTTCATTGATTATTATTCTTTTTACAGCCGATGGAGGCCCGGTTGCAATCTGGAATGTGGCCATGGAAAACGGTCGTATTGGGTTTGGTCCATTCGATTGGGACTTTGTGAACCTGACTTTTGTCGTGATGAGTTTAAACGGAATTTTTTATGCAATTCAAAAATATGGCACCGACCAAACCATTGTTCAGCGCTACCTGACTGCCAAATCGGATAAAGACGCAGTGAAAGCAACCCTGTTGGGAGTTTTAATGAGTGTCCCAGTTTGGGCCATGTTTATGTTTATTGGTACCGCACTTTTTTCCTATTATAAAATTTCGGGCGATCAGTCAGTCGCAGGAATGAATCCGGATGCCGTTTTCCCGTATTTTATTATGACCAAATTGCCGGTTGGTGTGGTGGGGCTGGTTCTTTCGGGATTGATTGCTGCAGCAATTTCAACCCTGAATGCCGATCTCAACTGCCTTTCCGCCATTTGTGTGGAAGATTATTACTTAAGGTTCTGGCCCAATAGTTCTGAGAAACGTAAAATGGGCATGAGTAAATTATTTGTCGTTCTGGCCGGACTTGGCACAATCGGAATTGCGTTGTTCTACGTGAAGGCCGGATCGGAGGGAGTATTGGGAACCATATTTGCCTTATATGCAATCTTTTCCGGAGGTATCGCCGG
>CAYWTT010000644.1:0-2269 GCA_964461245.1 uncultured Prolixibacteraceae bacterium
TTTATCAATACAGGTAACTTTTGTTTATTGAGGGGCAAAGAAAAATCAAAGGCAATAAATCTCCCCTGAGGTATTTCCCCCAGGGGAGATCCAACTCTTCAACTTTCCCCTAACCAACTTGTGACAACTTTTATCTTTTAAATTTGATAATTATTGTTGCCCCGCCTACGCTTTTGTTTACGTCCGCTGGTTGTTGAGTATTTTGCCAGCATACAGAATTATAGTCAGGCCAGCCTGCATTATCGAAAGCTACACCCATATCTTTTACAGGCGGATTGGTCTTGGCCTTTGTATACCATAAGTATATAAAGTTTCCGCCGGAACCTTGATTTAAATCTGTCCCAATTCTGGTATAAGCAACATTATTGCCGTTGTGGCTGACAGTTGCTGTAGTTGCTGCGGCACCACCGCCGGTATATTCCATAAAGAAATCCGTAATAGCATCATCGGCGTTCTCACCCAGCTTATAGCACAAGTAGATAAAATCTCCACCGGCACCAGCATTTAAGTCAGCATTATAAAGTTGATATCCTGGTGGGCATTTGGCTCTCGCATTAAATTCATTTTTATCAGTGACAAAAGCAACATCTACTACATATTTCTCCTCCGGCCAATTATTATAATCAGCCATGGCCTCATTCATTTTTTCAAATTCTGCTTTAAGGGAAGCAGCCCTTGCCGAATCACTGCAAAGCTCCCAGATGGGTATAAGCGGCCTGGTGGTGGTATTGCCGAATGCGACCAGACCACCATGTTCTTCCAGGGTTGCTTCCCATTTACCCTGTAAACTGGGGTCATTTGCTAATTGAATTGAATTTACCATAAATTCTCCGCCAGAGCTTTTAAATCTCTCAAGCCTGTTGCCTTCATACTCAGATCTATTCTGGACATTTTGATATGACCCGCTTGCAGATGCTCCTATTACTATAGCGTTGAAATCAGCTTTTGCTGCTATTTTAAAGTTTTCAAAACTGGTAGATGCTTTTGAACTGGCAGTAATGCTATGATCAAGCCTTCCGCCGGTAACTCCATCAACCAGTACATAATGACCGAAGGTTTCAAACACTGTTTTTGGCGGAATATTCTTGTTATCTATCATCTGCCTGACATCGGGCAAAACATAATCCTTAAAATTGGTTGTTCCGGTAATATAAACATCATACTTCTTAACGATCCAGTAATATGTTGAGAAATAGTTTTCCAGCTTCTCTGTCCGGCCTGAATCAAAATTAGCATTAACTGATCCGCCAAAACAGAGGAATTTTCCTGAACCTCCTACAGCAGTTGACATTTGACTGCTGTAGGACCTGATGGATTCAGCAGTGACATGCTCTTCAATGCCTTCATCAATACGTTTAACAAACATTTTTCCATCTTGAATCAGCTTTTCAGTATCCAAAACTGCTTCTTTTAATGAATCCTTGTCTGCATATTTGTCAAAGACATTATATCCTCTGCCCAGGTTCATTACGATTGGTATGTCCTGTTCAGTAGCTCTTACTTTGAAAGGCTCTTCAGGTTCATGGGAAGCCCAATCATTCTGGGGAACCTGCTTTGGGGCTATTTTTTCATAGTCTTTCGGCGGCGCGAATAATTTTTTTAAGTGTTCAGCGTCTAATAAGTCTGATGCTGCCAAGTCTAATGTGTCTTTAGGCTGCAAGCCAATTTGCCCTTTTCCCGGCTGTAATTCTACTGATGGTTTTATGGTTACCGACGGTTTTAATATGCCTGTTCCGGTTCCTGTTTTGGTTATCGTAACTTTTTTCGTAATTTCGTCCCACTGAACCTCACAGCCCAGATTTTCAGTCACGAATCTAATCGGCAGCATGGTCCTGCCATTGATAATCAGTGGTTTTACATTTGGATTGCTTGTATCAATAAGAGCACTTGCCCCATTAACCAATGCATTGCTTTGTCCGATCCATAATTCTATTTTCGTACTCCCCAGAGAGACCGTTACCTTCTTTTCGGTGTCATTCCAGCCAATATCCGCCCCCAAAGGGGTTGCAGCATATCTGACCGGCAGCATGGTACGCCCCTCAACAACAACCGGGCTTACATCCATTACAATAAGCTCTCCGTTTACCGTGTATGAGTTATTGTCAATGACAAAAACCATGGTTGTATCTTGGTTTCCCGAAATTTCAGCAGCAGCAGCCGGGGCCACAGGCATAAACATCAATAAAAATGCCAATGCCCAAATCAGTGCTATAACCCGCGCTGATTTCTTTTTATAAATTTTCCCTGAACGTTTTCCCACTAGTTCCAA
>CAYWTT010000645.1:0-2269 GCA_964461245.1 uncultured Prolixibacteraceae bacterium
CTGTTCTGATTTAGTTTGATTTCAAAAATAGTTATTTTTACCATTTTCTAAAATGCTGTTTATCTTAACCTGAAATCATCCCCGGTGAAATCCATGTCAGACTCTTCTTCTGCGTTACACCTTAATTCCAGGTCTTCATTAAGTTATCAGATAGAATTTGTTTGCAGCGACCTGATTGATAATCCATGCTGAAAATTGCCGGAAATTCCTGTTGGGTTAACGGCCTATTACATCGGATCAGGCCGTTTTACTGAACAGCAGACTGAGGTCATTGGGCTTTGGTCGATTTGAAACAGTCGCAAAAGAAACCCGAATATATACAATATTGAGACTAAAAATCTGTTCTTGGAGTATCTGCTTTAATCCCGGTTATTAAATTGAAAGCAGTGAAAAAATGGGAAATCAGATTTTGTCAATTCTCTATAAACCGAACTGATGAAAATTAATTTTATAACTTTAAGCATGAAAGGATGGTTTATCTGTTTCATGGGGATTCTGAACTGCATCAATTGTGGAAAAGCGTTTTCAAACAAATCAGCTGTTTCTAAAATTTTTTTAATTCCCGCCAAAGAACATTCTTCTGATTCATTATGGTACTGGAATTTTGATAATTGGGATGACAGAGAAGGGTGGAGCATTCCTGGTTGCCTGAATGGCATCGTTTCAGGAGGAGCTCTCTGGCTGACCATACAGCCTATAAAAAAGAAAGAATTACCACTTTCATGGAAAGAACAGGTATGGGGAGACGGACGGTATGAAGAGTTGGTTTCGCCGGGAGGATTAGGTATTGATGCAACGCAGTTCAATAAAATAGTCATTCGTCTGAGAAATCTTTCTCCTGAAACAGACGGTTATATCCGGTGGAGGACTGTCGATAAGCCTGATGTGGATGCAGGTCGTGTCCGTTTTACGATGCGTCCTGATTATAAAGAATGGCAGGAGGTTGTCTGCCATATGGATGAACATTGGAAAGGGAAGATCGATCAGATTAAGATTCAGCCGGCCATGCTTTGGCAAAGAGGCGATATCTGGATAGATTGGATTGCCGTAACCAAAGGGGACCCTAAGCCGGAAATCCGGCGACCGGATGTGTGCAGCAGGGAGGTTGTCCCTCTGATATTAATACCGGGAATTTCACAAAGTGATTTTGCAGATGCCTTTAAAGTACTGGATGAGTGTATAATAACCCATGTTCCTTTATATGGTTTTAATTACCCGGTGATGTCTCCCGGAGGATATTACGGAGAAAATTGGTGGCAATTGGATGCCAGTTTGAATGTGGCCGGAACCAAATGGGCTAATCAAAAGTTTGTAGAGGATATGATGCGTGGTTTTGCGGAAGTCCAGGCCCAAAATCCGGATGGCAGGATTGACCTTTACGGAGGTTCCCCGGTCCGGGGGCAGGTTGCCGATGTAAGCAGCCTTCCCAAATACTTCGAGGCTGCCTATGATGTAGCCCGGCGAAGCCAAGATTCTGCACTTCAGGAGGTGATCTATGAAACCATGAAAAAGTATCTGGGTTATTGGTTTTCTTCCCCAAAGAAAGATCAGTCAACCGGATTGATTACTGCCGTGTTTGAGGAGACTTTCAGCAATCCGCATCAGAATCCGGGAATTATTGCCCCGGTTGACTTGAATGTGGCTGTGGCCATAGGTTGCTATAATACTGGAAAACTGGCAGAACATTTAGGCAAAACTGAGGATGCCGAAAAATATCACAATGATTTTATACAATTGTGCGAGAGTATCAATCAATTCCTCTGGAGCCAAGACGACAGCGTGTATTTCAATTATATCATTCCTGAGAAAAAGCATGATAAGCGGCTTTTATGCACAACCTTTGATGTATTGCAGCTTGGTATTGCCCCTTCCGATCGGATTGAAAAAATGATCCCGACCCTGTTAAATCCGTCCTTATTTTATTGGGGGATACGTCCGCTGACCTCCATAGCCCGAACTGAACCGGGGTATATGGAAGCCACCGGCCCATATGACGGGAAAGCCTGGTTCGGCGATATATGGACGTTAAGAAATCTTCCTGTGATCAAAGGATTGGAAGACGCCGGCAAACATGATCTTGCCGCCGGACTGACCTGGTCAACCATTAAAACCTTCAATGCTGCCTATTATGAATACATCACCCCGACCAGGGGCACTGGTGAAGGCGTGGAACGCTACGGATGGAGTGCCTCACAATATATCCAGGCAATCATAGAACATCTGTTTGGAATAGATTATGACCGCTATGAAAGAAGGCTGAGGATAATTC
>CAYWTT010000646.1:0-2269 GCA_964461245.1 uncultured Prolixibacteraceae bacterium
CAAATAGGAGAATCAGTTTACCGGTATATTTCTGGTCCCTCAACCGCTGGTGGATACCAATTACTGGTTCCGGTCTGCTGAATGTCTTTCCATTGTCGGTCGAGTATTTTGCAAAATCGAGCGTCAGTGCATTGGGGTCAAGCCGTTGCC
Organism: uncultured Prolixibacteraceae bacterium; assembly: GCA_964461245.1. Lineage (GTDB taxonomy): Bacteria > Bacteroidota > Bacteroidia > Bacteroidales > Prolixibacteraceae > UBA1413. Next base: position 151 of record CAYWTT010000646.1, read on the forward strand.
CTTTCCAGCGTCCGCTTATTTTTACCAGTTCTTCCCTTTCCCCGGGAATATAATAAGTTTCAGTCATGTCGGCTTCTTCAGATGCCCCGCCAAATGTAATCAGCCAGGTTTGTGTGGCCGCAAAATGAAGTTTAACCGTTCCATCCTTTTCCGGAACCAGTTTCATGGATTTCCCGTTTTCCGGGTTCCATAACGCCAGATGATCGGCGACAGGGGAAAATGAGAGGTTACAATCAACATCTTTTAGCCTTGAAGTATTTGACAACTGTAAAACACCTCCATTTCTCGTTATACGGAAGTGGCTCCAAACCAATTCATTGTTTTCACCGGTAAGGGTATAGGAGGGTGGTAATACGCTGCCAAGTGTTTCTGAAAATTTATCTGGTCCGACAAACAGGCTGATCTGTTTTAAACCGGCAATTGCATCTTCATTTTTTTCGCCATCAACAAAACCGGGGTACCGGCCAACTACGAGAATTTTACCGCCGGAAGCCTTAAACTGTTTGAGAATATCAATTGTTGTCTTCCTGATAGTGATCATATCCGGAAGCACAGCCAATTCATAGGACATCTGTCCCATGGTAAACCGTGAATTCTGAATTTTTGCAATATCTGCTATAATCTGCTCATCGCCAAGATCATAATCCCTGTGGTTTTGCTGCAGCAGGTTCAAATATCTGTTGTATTGTTGAAAACAATCATTCTTGATGCCCAGGTATTCTGATTCAAGGGGATGAACGATCAGGATGCGGGCGGCATATTTCCCGATTGTGTTTGCATAGCACATACGGCCTGTATAATCCTCGAACAGCTTATTGTAGCTCCAATAGGGTTGTGCCGGGCTGAAATTGGGGGGATAATCGCGTTTGCGTTCGCCTTTCATGCTATACAATGAAAGATGGGGGACGATAAAATTTATCCCATTGAGGGTTAGAAAATCCAACAACCATTTTCGGTCTTCGAAGTTCATATTCTGGCCACTGATTCCATAGGATTCGCTGAGCCTGCGGGCAATGCCATACTGGTTGGCTACACTTGAAACGCTGCGAGGGCTGTTCAATGGAAGATAATGCAATCCCAGCATGTCAATACCCGGCATTTGCATATGCCGGTTCTGAACCATTGCATTCCCCGAATTTGCCATGACCGAACCAAACGATTCCTCCCCGTTAAAATGGCCTGTAAAAATGGCATTGTGCTGTGCGCAGCAGTTGCCAATTTGTTTTGAAAAACTTTCCTCAAAGCACCGGGAAAGTGTCAGGTAATAGTCGTAACGTATTTTGGGATAGTTGCCAATCGTATCAAATAGAGCCGGTATATGGGGAGACAGGTCATACCCGTGCATTTCTTTGAATTTACCAATTAAAACAGGAGAAAAGCTTACTGTTCCAATTCCTCCTTCAGACATCCGGGCAGAAACCTGTGGCTCATCGGTAAATATTCCCGGAACGGTGTGCCCTATCTCACCGGCATATCTTTCCAGGTATGGGGTATAACCGTTTGCAATAAATGCTTTCACTACTTCCGGATTCAGCAAATCGACATAAGTTGTTCCGTTAAACCATCCGTTCCCCATATGGGATTTGTGACAAACATACCGGTAATGATCATCTTCATAAATAAGCTGGTCATTTTCCGTCATTTTTTCATTTTTTCCGATCCTTGCCAGGTGCCTTGAGTAAAATTCTTCACTGATCATAGGAACTTTACCGCCGCCAAAACCACTCGGCCATTTGTCTTCATCATAGAACCATGCTTTCAGCCCTGATTCTTTGGAAGCCTTAACTGCGGCGCTCATCGATTCCCACCACTCCTTTCCAAGGTATTCGGTCAGCAAACCGGTCCGGCTGTGCAGGAATGATCCCCCGTAACCGCCTTCTTTAAAACCATGTATTTGACGGATGATTTCGCTGGTGTTGAGTTTGTCGTTGAGAGAATAAAACGGCGCTGAGCGGAAGTCGGCAGGAGGATTCAGAAAAATATCCGCTTTTATAAATTCCACAGAAGGATCAGCTGACTTGTTGCATGAAGCAAAAGCTAGTACAAAAATCGTTAGGGTTATTAGTAGTTTCATCTGTTTATTTTATATGGTTCATTTATCAAATTCTATGAAAGAGAT
>CAYWTT010000647.1:0-2268 GCA_964461245.1 uncultured Prolixibacteraceae bacterium
TCTTTTGAATAGAGTGAACGGTAAGGGATATAATAATAGCCTGCATTATAGTAATTTGCTTCGGATATGAAATCCACCATCTCCGGATTCTCCTGATTCCGCTGATAATGCACGTCCACCGGTCTTTTTTCAATCACCACGGCATCAGGAAATTTAGTGTGATCGCGGATATCATTGAAAGTATAGATATAATCCCCGACCAAACGGCGTGATTCCCTTTTACCGGCCACATATCCGATCCATTCCAGTTCAAGATATCTGTTGGCTTCCAGCTTTTTCGCATTGAAAAACGAGCCATAAATCGCCCTGAACAGGTGATCCCTGATTTTTTCCGCATCGTTAATCTGGTTGAGGGAGTCGGTTGAATATTCCCATTGCCATTCTCCCTTTACAGCTGCATTATTCCTGGCCACCTCCATGGCCCAGGGAACTTCTGGAAACGGGACGGGTATATCCGTTACCCGGCTGCTCCAAAGCAGGGAAGCACCCATCACCCGGTTATCAGCCTGCAGTGGTGACCATAGTCTGCCGTATTTATCCCAGCTTTCCCTGTATTTTGCAGAATCTTCCCTGCCATACATGTACCCGGCATTTGCCCAGTACCCGATCCATCCATCTCCTGTACAGTCTGCAAACAGGGGAGCTTTAAAACGGATAATGTCACCGGTGGAGGTATGCCGGGCATCAACGGAAACAATCCGGTTCCCCGATTTCTTTATGGCAAAAGCCTTATAATTCAGAAACAGGCGGATATTTTTATTTTTTTCAATATTTGCATGACGTTTGATATCATCCTCCTTGGCCAGGGGTGAACCGTTCGGCCAATGGACGGTGTTCAGCATGGATAAAATGGAATCAGAAAAACCGGTGATGCCTTCCGTATGCACCCTGATCTCACTGCTGGCATTCCCTCCAAGAACCGGTCGGTCATTGATCAGGGCGACCCGCAATCCCATGCCAGCGGCCGCCATGGCAGCCCCGCAACCGGCAATACCCCCGCCCACTATTACAAAATCAAATTGCTCTGTGACATCCACATCATGCCCGGAGGGGTCCATTTTCTTACGAAAAGAAGCAAGTTTTAAAGCATCTGAAGGGGGTGCTACATTTTGGGTGTTGAAGTAAACCGCATCACAGCGGCCTTCAAAGCCGGTAAGGTCTTTCAGTCCGACCTGAACATTCAGTTCGCGGATTTTGACAGATCCGGCATACTGCCAACCCCATCTTTCTATGATACCTAACTCATTTTCAAGTTCCCTGTCATTTACCAGTAGTTTGAACCTGCCTGGAGCTTTCCAGTTCCCGGGAACCCAGTTCATGGTCCGGACCCAGACATAATATTTCCCAGGAGCAGGAAACCGCACGCCGGTAACCGCATTTTCAACCGGTTTTCCCATCCCATGTGCCAGCAGGTATGGAGACCCCATCTGTTCGGTAAACTGGGCGTCAACCACCCATCCCCCTTTTTGCTGAAATTGCTCAGTTTCAAGGAATACCTGGTGTGATGATGCCAGACATCCATAATTGCCCACTAAAAAAACCGCCGCCAGTGCAGAAAATAAATTTGCTATTTTCAGTTTCATTGGGATGGATCTCATAGTCATAAATAAGTTCCGTGAAATTAGTCATATTTTTTCCACAGCAAAAAATGACTTCAGTAGATTAACCCGGGGTGACACCCTGTGATGAAAATTTTCGGAAATGCATCAAACGTGTCCGGTTTTTCTTACCAATGATAAATGGCTCCCTGCGGGCAGGAGATAGTCTTCCCATCCCATCCCATTCCTCTATCCTACCCCCACAGGGATTCGGGATGATAAGGTTTCATTGTAAGAACTCAATTCAGGATCATATCGCATTGTCCCTGAAAATGGACATGAACAGATAAAATTCCCTTGTTGTTTTCGACAGATGAAACCACTTTTTTATTCAGCATCTGCTTTTTAACAAGGGACTCAGGAATAAGCAGGGTTCTGTCCACCATCTCACCCATATTGGCTGCAGTCAACTTCATTTTAGTGAGTTTCCCATCAGAAACGGCCACAGAAGCCAGAATTTTCCCGTAACAGGGCAGATTGTAGGAAAAGTCTTTCCAGTTTTCAGGAACGGCAGGAGCAATGGCTATCTGGTCGTCTTTGCATTGAATCAGCATCTGGTTCAAGGCAAAGACATAATTACCCGATGCCGTGGAGAACCAGGGGTGCATTTTCACCTTGGGCTCGTTGATTTCAAACAATTCAGAAAAGCAGCCTGCATAAAAAGCTGCCT
>CAYWTT010000648.1:0-2265 GCA_964461245.1 uncultured Prolixibacteraceae bacterium
ACCCGACCCTGTACCCCAGGATAATTACCTGTCTGCTGTATATAACCTGGCGAACAGTTACCATCTGGCAGGGAAGGAAAAGGAGGCACTTGCCCTCGCCATGAAGAATTGCATGAAAGGATCTATGCATCAATATGTACGGTACCAGAATCTGATAGGGAGTATATACGCTTCAATGAACGAAACAATGAGAGCAGCCACTATTTATCGAGATCTAATCAGAAAACTTGAGGAAAGATCTGCCGAATTTCAATATAGCCTGGCTGACCAGTATACTTTTTATGCTCAGTTTCTGAGCATGTTTTCAGGACAGGATTCTGTCCTTCTCTATCTTCAGAAATCTGAATCCATTTGGAAAAACCTGGAGCACAACGAAAGCGATCTGGCTAACCTATATATTTTAATTGCCGATTCCTATGTGCGGAAAACGATCCGTTCCTCTTTTCTCACCAGTTTTCAGGCCGGGAAAAGGGAAAACCTAAGGAATGCAGTGGCTACATACCTGAAAGCTTTTAAAATCCTGAACGGAACAGACCATGTATCGGATTTTGATTTTGCAAAGTTAAAGGAGAGCAATTATCCGCTCCCCACCTTGCGGATATTACAGAAACTGGGAGAAACCTACCAGCAAATGGCCTATCTTACTCCGGCAGACGAAATGGCCGTCAAAAAGGAGGTCCTGGAGAAGGCAATTGCCTGTTTTTCCATGGGAGGCGACCTTGTTGAAAATATGCGTACCGGTTTTATTTCTGAAGAAAGCAAAATCCAGTTTAGCGAGATTCAGCAAACCATTTTCATTTCTGCCATAAAAGCTGCGTACGAAATGTATCAGATAACCCGGGACACTCATTGGGCTGAAATTGCCTTTCAGAATTCGGAAAGAAACAAAGCTGCCACGCTCATCGACCAGGTTACAGAAATCCAGTCGCGTTCCTCCAGCCTGATTCCTGACAGCCTGGTAAAATCCGAAAATAAGTTCAATACCACCCTCACCTATTACCGTGAAAAGCTGTATGATGAGATCCATTCAGGAAAATCAGATTCTTCCCGGATCGCCGAATACAAAACGAAAATTTTTGACAATGAACAAAAACTGAATAATCTCAGGTTGTTCATGGAGGAAAATTTCAGCGATTACTTCCGTCTGAAGTATGAACAAAAACCCCTGACTTTCAAAGTTCTACAACGAAAAATCCGATACAGTGAGGTATTGCTCTCCTATACACTGGAACCTCCGGGGGAGGATTCAGACGGGAATATTTACATTTTTTGTATTGCAAAAAACAGTTACCAATTCATCAGGCAACCCTTTAACAAGCAATTTATCAACAACATAAATGTCATCTATTCATCCGTCTCAGGAACTGATTTCATCAGAACCGACCTCAGAGGATTTACAGCCTACTGTGAGTCAGCTCATGAGTTGTACAAGCAGTTGATCGCTCCGTTCAGCAACCAGATCCATGATAAAAGAACAACGGTTATTCCCGACGGATTACTTTGCTACCTGCCTTTTGAAGCTTTGCTGACCGCCTCCGTCAAAACGGATTATATCCACTATCACAACCTGCCTTATCTCATCATGAGCAATACCCTCAATTATGCCTATTCAGCCAGTTTGCTCTTTACCATATCACCCCGGAAACCTTCCCGCAATTCAAGGATTCTGGCCTTTTCCCCCTCCTATCCTGAATTCAGTTTGGTCAGCGGAGATACTATCCGGCTTCCTCTCATACCGGGTACCTTCGAAGAAACTGATTTTCTCCATAAAAAGCTGAAGGCAGCCTATTATACCGGAACCCAGGCAACTGAGAAACAGTTCCGGGAACTCTCCGGGAAATATCAGATTCTCCACCTGGCCACCCATACGCTGGTCAACGATTCAGTTCCCATGTTCTCCCGCCTGGCATTCTTTCCGGGCAGCAAGGATACCCTGGAAAACGACGGATGGCTTACCACATCTGATATATACAATCTTCGGCTGAATGCCCGGCTGGCTGTTTTGAGTGCCTGCCGGACAGGCGGAGGGAAACTTCGTACAGGGGAAGGGATCATGAGCCTTGCCCATGGTTTCTTCTATGCCGGATGTCCCTCGGTTCTCATGTCGCTCTGGGAAGTGGAAGACCGGTCAGGAACGGAAATCATCAAGACTTTTTATCAGAATCTCAGATTCGGGAAACCAAAAGACACAGCACTCCGGAACGCAAAATTAAGTTACATCCAACATGCCGATCCTCTTCGTTCGCATCCCCACTTATGGCTGGG
>CAYWTT010000649.1:0-2255 GCA_964461245.1 uncultured Prolixibacteraceae bacterium
AATTTCCAGGTTCTTAATGATAGCAAATTGAAGGATTTTATCGTGTCGGTAAACCTCAAATGTTTTCCCATTTGTAAATTCAATGATATTATCAATAGCTTCAATCATATGCAGAAGCCTTCCTCTGTCTCTAAGCCCTTCTCTCATAAATAAGTATTTTTTCTGATTCTGCTGATTCTTCTGCAAATGACTTTAATTGTCCCTCTTCAATAAGGTCAATTTTTTTTCCTGTAAGTAATTGTAAATCATTGAGTATATGAAAATATTTAAATAAAGTGAGTTTCGTATCCGGAATGAAGTCAACCAGAATATCTATATCGCTCAGATTATTCTCTTCTGAACGGGCATAAGAACCAAAAATCCATGCTCTTTCAACAGGCTGGTTGGCCAGATAGTCAGAAATCTGTTTAATTAATGACTTGTCCATTCGTGTTGTTTTATGCAAAGTTAAATAAACTTTTTAACAATCAATTGACTACATATGCTTTCCATAACTCTCTCCACTTAGATGATATGGTGCGGGACTTTCTTTTGCTCACCTGCCTGTCCGCAAGTCTCCCAGATCATTTTGGCGGGATCAGTCGGGTGGCTTTGGAAACTTATTCTCTAATTCCGCAGCAAAGGTATTTACGCTCCACGGAATGGTCAAGGGCCCGCCCGCCTGAACGACGTAAGTCGTTCGGGCGGGCAGGCCCTTCGGGTTCGGTCAGCTTTTTGCCTGTGCTCTGTGCTCTGAGCCCTGAGCAAAAACCTGACATTCACCCCGGTTATCGTTTGTTATCACTGAATTGCCCTAATCCGTGGCAGCTCAATATTGCTGGCGCGAAATTAAAGAATAACCGGCGTGCCAGACCAAATCCCGCCTCAGGCGGGGTGCCATAACAAATCTCCAAGGCAGGAGTAAACAAAAATGGGCAGTAACACAGCCAAAAAAAGCAATGACATTGTAGTAAATGAATCTGCACCCATGCAGGTAGTGAAGAATGAAACCGAAGAGGTCCCGGATCAGGAGCCTGTGGTTGAAAAACCTGCAGCGCAACCGGAGATCTCGCTGGAGCAACGGATCACCATGGTGGAAGACCTATCCATGCTGATCGATAAATGGCGAAAGCTCCAGGAATCTTACCGGAATCTTCAATCCTTCAAGATCGGGACGGATGGAATGAGTACCCAGATTACACTGAGGGATTCCTACTCAGGTAAGGAATTTCGGACCTCTAACACCGCGGTGGTAACAAAGATCCTGGAAGAGATCAGATTGATCCTGCTGTCGAAGATTGCGGAGGTTGAATCCCAGATCAGGTTTTGAAAAATCCTCCTCCTGCTTTACGCGGGAGGAGATTTTTTTGATCGCATCCTGGGATGGGGATAACTCATATTTATGCATCTGACCGTAGAGAAGTTGACAAACTTCTCTCCGATGGCAACAATGAAATGGTACGATGGTCCGGGACTGCGTCCCTGTCTCATCGTGAAATTTCAGGACTGCATGCACCCTGCGGGCAGCAAATGCAGGACTGCCTCCGAATACACCATTCACCGTGGAGCGTGCTGTCATGCTGCAAGGTGGCTGGTGTGTGACGCTGTGGTGCGTGCTGTCCTGCACCATGGTGAATGTCATATTTCCTGGATTTCTGCTTTTTTTTCTTCATGCCCCGATAGGGCAGGCCCGGGATGGATCAACACAAAGTACAGTGAATTGTGCTTTTAAAACGCACAATTCATTGTACTTCTGTGAAATACATAATAATAAACTTTACGTGATTGGACCCTTTTTCTTTGAAAGAAAAAGAGGGGCAAAAAGAATAAATGAATGATTTTTCTGACTGTTTCAATAATTATTTTAAACGGGACATTTTAACATGTTTTTGAGATACGCTATATTATGGAAAAGTCAGAAACCATTGATTTGCAGGTTATGTTGTTCGGAAATCGGCTGGAGGTCACCAATCCCGGACGGTTAACACCGGAATTGAGCGTTGCAAAATTGAAGGTAGAACACAGCAGCTATCCCACCAATCCCAGGTTGGCCGAATGTCTTTACCAGGGTGGCTATATTGAACGGTTCGGAACGGGAACAGGCGAAATTTTCCGTTTGTCAATGGAAGCAGGATTGATTGAACCGGTAATCGACCTGGAAGAAGGTTTCAGGATGATACTCTGGCGGCCCAATGCTACGTGGAGTCAGGTTCCTGATAAATATAAGGGTCTCCTCCAGCTAACCGACCAAGTCAGTGAACAAGCAGCTACCGACC
>CAYWTT010000650.1:0-2249 GCA_964461245.1 uncultured Prolixibacteraceae bacterium
CATGATCGTGGATGTGATTTCCGGGGGCCCCTCCTCGAAGCTGGGGATTCTTGCCGGCGACAGGATTGTGATGGTCAATGATACCCTTGTGGCCGGAACGGGGATTAAAAATGAAAATGTCCTGAAACTGTTGCGTGGTCCCAAAGGTACACAGGTGAAAGTGAGCATCCAGCGCAAAGGCTTTAGAAACCTGATCGACTTCGATATAACCAGGGGAGAGATCCCCATTTACAGTGTGGATGTATCCTATATGATCGATAAAGAGACCGGTTTTATCAAGGTCAGCAGGTTCGCTGAGCAGACCTATAAGGAGTTTTCAGATGCGATGGAGAAGCTGGATAAGGCCGGCGCCACCAGGATCATTGTGGACCTCAGGGGTAATCCCGGCGGATACCTGAACTCGGTTATCCGGATGGTGAACGATTTTCTGGATAAGGGGGATACCATCCTGGTCACAAAAGGGAAATCTCAGCCTGTAAAAAGGTTCATGGCCAACGCTCATAATGTTTGGGCCGGCAAGAAACTTTACATATTGATAGATGAATTCTCGGCTTCGGCCAGCGAGATTTTTGCAGGTGCGATCCAGGACAATGACCGGGGGATCGTGATAGGCCGCCGCTCATTCGGGAAAGGCCTGGTGCAGGAACAAATCCCGTTCTCCGACGGTTCAGCCATCCGTTTGACCGTAGCCCGGTATTATACCCCCAGTGGCAGGAGTATCCAGAAATCGTATGAGGAGGGGAATGAAAAATATTTTGAAGACCTGTTCGCCCGCATGGAACACGGGGAATTCGAAGTGGCCGACAGTATCCATTTTGCCGATTCCCTGAAATATCATACCAAAAAAGGACGTACCGTCTTTGGCGGCGGGGGTATTATGCCTGATTTTTTCATACCGGCCGACACCTCGGGAAGATCCGATTATTTTGAAAAGATCTACCAGAAAGGGCTCATTTACCAGTTTGCCTTTCAATATTCAGATCAGTCACGTGAAACCCTGAAAAAATTGGGAAGTGCCCATGAAATCGGAGAATATCTGGAAAAACAGAAAATTCTGGACCGCTTCGTCCGTTATGCCGAAACCAGGGGTGTCCCCGCCGATCCGGCAGGCATCAAGGTTTCCGGGATGATCATAAATACCCAGCTGAAAGCTTATATAGCCCGAAATATTCTGGGAGAAGAAGGTTTCTATCCCATTATCCAGGATATCGACAAAACACTGCTGAAAGCCATTGAAATCTCACATCAGAGCCTGCTTGTGGAGAATGTAGGCAAAGTGAGCGACTATAAATAAAAAATGAAGAGTGAATACTGAAGAGTGCCTGTGCCAGGCAGCATCAATCGTTTCACGTCATATTTAATCATTTGCTTACGCGTCATTAATGGTCATTGGTTGCATCTCGCCAGAGCCGAGACTTCACTCCGTACTCTTAACTCTTAGCACTTTGCTCTTTGCTTCGTGCTTCGTGCTTTTACTTTTTTGAAATTTCCAGCATCCTGATTATTGGAAGCCGGGCTTTTTCAATTACCTCCTGCGACAGGACGATCTCGGGCTGTTCATATTTCATGCAGAGATATACCTTTTGGAGCGTGTTAAGTTTCATGTAGAAACAATCGTTACATCCGCAGGTAGAATCGACCGGGGGTGCCGGAATGAACTGCTTGTCCGGACAGGATCTCTTCATCTGGTGAAGAATACCGCTTTCAGTGGCCACAATGAACTTCCGTGCATCGCTTTTTTGCACATATTGCAACAGAGACGTGGTCGATCCGATGTGTTTTGCCAGCAACAAAACCGGCTTTTCACATTCGGGATGGGCAATAAACTCGGCATCGGGATGCTGTTGGATCAGTTCCACGATTTTTTCAACCGAAAACTGTTCGTGTACCATGCATGCCCCATCCCAAAGCACCATATTTCTTCCCGTGAGGCTATTGATGTAATTTCCCAGGTTCTTGTCGGGTGCAAAGATCAGGGGCTGGTCTTTGGGAAAGCTCTCCACAATTTTCAGTGCATTGGCTGAGGTACAGATTACGTCGGTCAGGGTCTTCAGATCAGCCGAACAGTTGATGTAGGAGATCACTTTGTGGCCGGGATACCGGGCTTTGAATTCCGCAAAATTTTCTGCCGGTGCCGATTCTGCCAGGGAACAGCCTGCCTTCAGATCGGGCAGGAGTACTTTTTTGGAAGGGCTCAGGATTTTCGCTGTCTCGGCCATGAAATGGACCCCGATGAATACAATGATATC
>CAYWTT010000651.1:0-2249 GCA_964461245.1 uncultured Prolixibacteraceae bacterium
GCCAGGGAAACCAAAATTCCTGATATTGTACTATTTGTCAACGGAATTCCTTTGCTTTTCATTGAATTAAAGGCAGCCCACCGCAAACTGGAAAATGCTTACCTTAACAACCTTACAGATTATAAAGACGTCATCCCCAGATTGTTTTATTTCAACGCATTTATCATTCTCAGCAATGGCATAGAGAGCAGGATTGGAAGTGTAACTGGTAAATATTCCCATTTTCATGAATGGAAACGCATAACGGAAGAGGATGAAGGAGTCGTAGCCCTCGACCGGATGATCATTGGGGTTTGTGAAAAGAACCGTTTTACGGACCTTTTTGAAAATTTCATCCTGTATGATCATTCCCTGGGAGGGACCATCAAACTGATCGCTCACAACCATCAGTTTATCGGGGTGAACAAAGCCATCGGTAACATAAAGCTCAAGGATCAGCTGTACCACCTTGGAAAGATCAGTTTTGAAGAAAAACAAAAACTGGGTGTCTTCTGGCATACACAGGGAAGCGGGAAATCCTATTCCATGGTTTTTTTCAGTCAGAAAATCCACCGTAAATTCCCCGGAAGTTTTACCTTTCTGATCGTCACAGACCGCAATGAACTGGATACCCAGATATACGGAACATTCAGCGGAACAGGCGCCGTTCCCCAGATCAAAGCAGGTTCAAAGGATTCGCTGAAAGCTGCCAGTGGCGCAAATCTGAAGGAACTCCTCAGTTCTGAACACCGCTATTTGTTTACGCTTATTCATAAATTCAATTTTGAAGAAATCATTACCTTAAGGGAGAATATTATTGTTATTTCCGATGAAGCGCACCGGACACAGGGTGGACAACTGGCCATGAACCTCAGGAATGCGTTGCCCAATGCTTCGTATATCGGTTTCACCGGCACCCCGCTTTTCAAGGATGATGAACTGACCAGAAGGATTTTCGGAGACTATGTCTCGCGTTATGATTTTAAAAGGAGTGTGGATGACGGTGCAACGGTCCCGCTGTATTATGAAAACAGAGGGGATTACCTGGGTTTGAAAAATCCGGCCATTACAGAACAAATCAGAGCAGTCATTGATGCGGAAGGAGAAGACCTGGACAGTGATCAGCTGAACCGGGTGGAACAACTGTTTGCCCGTGAATACCCTGTTATTACATCCAGAAAACGATTGGAGGCCATTGCCAAAGATGTGGTCTGGCATTTCTGCAGCAGGGGATATAAGGGGAAAGGCATGTTTGTGGCCATAGATAAACTTACTGCCGTCAAAATGTACGATCTAATCACCAAATACTGGCAGAATTATGTGGCACGACTGGAAAAAGAGTTGGCAAAATTGAGTTATGGAGATCAGGAACTGCTTGAAAAGAGTCGGGAATTGCATTGGATCAAAGAAACGGAAATATGTGTGGTCGTCAGTCCGGAACAGAATGAAATTCAGAAATTCCGGAAATGGGATTTGGATATAGAACCTCACAGGGAGAAGATGAACAACCAGGATCTGGAAACCAGGTTTAAAGATGAAAACGATCCATTCAGGTTAGTGATCGTTTGTGCCATGTGGATTACCGGTTTTGATGTACCGACCCTTTCCTCCCTTTACTTAGATAAACCGATAAAGTCGCATACCCTGATGCAAACCATTGCCCGGGCAAACCGGATCAGTGAAGGCAAAAACAACGGACTGATTGTTGATTACATTGAGACCTATACTGCGCTGTTGGATGCATTGGCTATTTATGGAACCGGAGGAAGCAAAGAAGGAGACCCTCAGGAGCCTCCGGTAAAACCAAAAGGAGAATTGATAAGTCAGCTGGAAGAAACATTGTCTGCCATCAGGAACTTTCTGTCAGACGAGGTACAATTCAACCTGGAGGAATTGATTAATGCTGAAGGCCTGGATAAACTGTTGACCCTGGAGAAAGCGATAAATGCCGTTTATACCAATGACGAGACCAAACGCAAATTTCAGGTTCTAGCAAGGGAGGTTTTCAGGAAATTCAAGGCATTGCAACCTGATAAAGTCCTGAACAAATATGCACCTGAGAAAAATGCCATTGAGGTAATTTACGAAGCCATCGAAGACAATGTCCAGGCTGCTGACGTTTCCGGGATAATGAAAAAGATCCAGGACTTAGTAGATGAATCCATTGAGAACCTGGTCGCTGAACCGGACGAATCCAACAGCAAAACAATTGATTTGAGTAACCTGAATTTTGAAATCCTGGAGAAGTTCTTTTTAAAAGCGAAAAATAA
>CAYWTT010000652.1:0-2247 GCA_964461245.1 uncultured Prolixibacteraceae bacterium
ACCCATTATCCCATAGGGGTATATGTCCCACTTGGCGAGGATATGCCCAGAAATGATGTAATGAATATGAAAACCCTGGGTTTTAACTTCGTCAGAATTCCCTTTGGCTGTCCGAATCATAGGGTGCTTGATATGTATGATGAGTTGGGCATAATGGTACTTCAGGAGCATTTCGGATCATGGCAAATGGGCGAATATGGCAAATCAGAAAATATAAAGCAGGACAGCAGTGAAATAAAAATGGTCAGTCGTTTTAAAAGCTCAGTTATCAGTGTAATCAGACGGGACAGGAATCATCCTAGCATTGTCATGTGGGGAATGCTGAATGAGACAAGAAACGGGGCGATCTTAAACGAAGCTGTTCATCTTTTACCTCAGTTACGGTCTCTTGATCCCCTTCGGATATTCGTATTAAACAGCGGACGGTTTGATAATATGACTGACATAGGCAGCATGAGCAATTCCGGATCTTCTCGTTGGGATATCTATGACCGGGATTTAAAAGATTGGCACCCTTACGTGTGGATGCCCTATAATCCTGCCGTTTTGGATGAACTTTCAGGGAAAAAGCAGAACATTGGCCAAAAAGTTTTCCTGACAGAGACCGGATTGTGTTTCCCGATCCACTTACCTTCCGATTTAGGAGAATACCAAAAAAGAGGGAAGGAAAATTCGGATGATGCTCAATACTTTAAACGCCAGTATGATAGCTTCATGGATGATTGGGATAAATTTGAGCTTGGCAAGATTTGGGTATGCCCTGAAGATTATATAAAAGATGCCTATAAAACTGCGGCAACCCTCCGTGAAATTGCCGAAACGGCGATCCGTGCAAATCCAAATATTGTTGGGTACTGCCCGACAAACAGTGTCGCCGACTTTTGCGGTGGCGAAAGTGTAGCCACTAATTTCAGAAAACTGAAACCGGAAATGATAAATCCTGTTCTGCTGGCAAACAGTTCTTTGAGATGGTGCCTGAGGACTGAACCTCAAAGTATTTACATCGGGGATAAAATTCAGTTAAAAGTATCTTTGTCCAACCTTGATGATTTGCCGCCCGGGAATTATCAGGCTACCCTTAACGTGACGGATTCACAGTTAAATACAGTTTTTAATAAAAAAATACCCTTCGATATCAGGGGAGCTGATATTGATCCGTTCGTCTTGGCGTTTCCGGATGAGGAGATTGCAATTAACGGGCCGGAAGGGAAATACAAAGTCCGGGCAAAAATAGATCAGGGTGCTTTTGCGGATGCTGGCAGCACGGTTTTTTATGTCACTGCACGTAACAAACACATCGACATCCCCCGGGAGGTTGTTTTATTGGGGAATGATTCCGTTGTCAGAAACTGGCTGACAGAGCATAATTGTAAAGTACTTCCTTTTACCGGAAATCAAATCCAAAGGCAGGTGGTAATTATTACCGGACAAGCTCCCGACAGCTTAACGATGCTCCATGTTGCCCGTCAAATGGCCCGGGGAAGTGCCGTAATCTTTCTCGAACCTTCCTCATTAAAGAAAGGGAATAATTCTACTTACTGGTTACCCCTGGACGAAAAAGGAATCGTTACACCCATGGATGACGTGGCCGGATACTACCGGGCAGACCGTTGGGTGAAAAATCACCCGTTTTTTGAAGGATTACCTGCCGGGGGTATGATGGACTATGTCTTTTTCAGAAACATCATTTCAAAAAATGCCATATCCGGACACACGACTACTCCGGATAAAGGGCCGCATACGTATATCGAAAAAATTGTACCGCTTGCTTATCCCGGCGAAACGGTCTGCGGGGCCACCCGGATCAGCCATACCTATTGTTCCGGGATTCAGTTGGGGATATGGGATTTTGAAAATGGGAGATTTATAGTGAACATGCTGAACATCGCAGAGAACTTAGGAAAGGACCCTGTTGCAGACAGGTTAATGGGCAATATACTCAATTACGCTTCGCACGGTCTGAACAGCCCGCCGGCAAAACTGCCTGCCAATTTCGATCTTCGGCTTGCTGAAATCGGTTATATAAGCAGATCAGCAAAATGAAAAAACCAGCATTGGCATATTTATTACTGATACTCTTGTCGGGTAGCAGCTTCTCTGGTACTTTAATGCAGAAAGGGATACAAAAAGAATATCATGAATTAAAAATACCCGCAGGCAGGCAACTCTTCTTCATGTCCGGGACAAATAAAACTGAAACGTTTAAAACTGTCCGGAATGGCTATCGTTTTGATGTGGTAAACCCGG
>CAYWTT010000653.1:0-2236 GCA_964461245.1 uncultured Prolixibacteraceae bacterium
GGCTCTGACCGATCCTGCACTGGTGGGCTTGGTGCTCGATATGGGACACTATCGTTTCGGGGGAGGCGATCCGCTTGACGCATTAAAAAAACACCGTTCACGCATCTGGCATGTGCATTTTAAAGACTGTCATCCGGAAATCGCAGCTAAATCACGGCTTGAAGGATGGGATTATTTTCAGTCGGTAAGCCATGGCGTTTTTTGTGAACTGGGGAAAGGTTCGGTCGATTTTGCCGCCATTGTGGCAGAACTGAAAGAAGACGGCTATTCCGGATGGATTGTGGTGGAGCAGGATGTTCTTCCCGGAATGGGAAATCCCAAAGTTTGTGCACGCAGAAACCGTGATTTTATTCAGAAACTTGGTTTGTAATCAGCTAAATACTTAAGCAATGAAAAAACTAAAACTTGGTGTTATTGGGACAGGCCGCATTGGCAAGGTTCATCTTTCCACTCTGGTGCAGAGTGTTCCTCAGGCTGAAGTCGTTGCGGTTGCCGATGCAAACATGGCTTTGGCTGCTGAAGTGGCCGGAGGGCTTGGCATCCGGAACGTTTACGGCAATTATCTGGATGTGATCGGCCATCCTGAAGTGGAAGCTGTGGTAATCTGTTCTCCTACCGATACGCATGCACAGTATATTGTCAAGGCGGCTGAGGCCGGGAAACACATATTCTGCGAGAAACCGGTTGACCTTTCACTTGATGTGATACGCGGAGCCCTGGATGCAGTGGATAAAGCCGGAGTAAAACTGATGGTCGGGTTTAACCGGCGGTTTGATCCGAATTTTCTCAAGCTGAAGCAGATGGTCGTCGACGGGAAAATCGGCGAACCGCATATTCTGAAGATCACTTCCCGTGATCCTGCACCGCCGCCGGCTGAATACAGCGCTGTATCAGGAGGAATGTTCCTGGATATGACCATTCATGATTTTGATATGGCCAGATACATGGTTGGAAGTGAAGTGACTGAAGTGTTTGTCAAGGCAGCCGTACTGGTTGATCCGGCCATCGGGGAGGCCGGCGATGTCGACACCGCCGTCATCACCCTGACGTTTGCCAACGGCGCCATAGGCGTGATCGACAACAGCCGTAAAGCCGTCTATGGTTACGACCAGCGGGTGGAGGTCTTCGGATCGAAGGGAATGATTTGCGCTGACAACAACTATCCGGATAACCACCGCTATTTTGCCGGTGACGGAGTCCACAGTTCTTTGCCGCTTAATTTCTTTATGGATCGGTATCTGGAAGCGTACGCGAACGAAATGAAAATATTCTGCAATGCTGTGGTCAACGAACAGGCTTTACCGGTTACGGGTGTCGACGGATTAAAGTCGGTGGCCATTGCCCTGGCTGCCAAAAAATCCTGTCTTGAAAAGAGGGTGGTCAGCCTGACGGAAATATTGTGATCGTGATCTGCTTCCAACAGATATAAACAAAAAAGAGAGCGGAAGGCTCTCTTTTTGTTCTTATAAATCAACTTGAACTTTTGCGAACGTTTCGGAGGCGTATTTGCCCTCTTCCAGCTTCTTTTTGATCGTCTTGAAGGTTTCTACCGTGTATTTCACATCTTCCAGGGAATGTGCGGCCGTGGGAATGATACGGATGATCAGTTCCCCTTTCGGGATAACCGGGTAAACCACGATTGAACAGAAAATACGGTAATTTTCACGAAGGTCGAAAACCAGGTTGGTAGCTTCTGCGGTACCTCCTTTAAGATAAACCGGGGTTACCGGTGTATTGGTGCGGCCCAGGTCAAATCCGGCTTCTCTCAGACCATTCTGGAGTGCATTTACATTTTTCCACAGCTTTTCTTTCAGTTCGGGATGCGTCTGAATTAATTCAAGCCTTTTAAGGGCTCCTTCCACCATGGCCATCGGGAGGGATTTGGCGAAAGTCTGCGAACGCATGTTGTAGCGCAGATAATTGATGATTTCGGGTTTTCCGGCCACGAATGCGCCGATGCCGGCCATCGATTTGGCAAAGGTCCCGAAGTGAAGGTCCACCTTGTCGGCAACCCCGAAATGTTCAGGAACTCCTGCTCCGGTTTTTCCCATGGTGCCAAAGCCGTGGGCATCATCGATCAGGAAGCGGAATTCAAATTCATCTTTCAGTTTGACAATCTCATCCAGTTTACCCATGTCGCCCGACATACCAAAAACACCTTCGGTAATGACCAGGATGCCTCCTCCCTGGCTTTCTGCCAGTGCGGTGGCTCTCTCCAGCTGTTTGCGCAGACTGG
>CAYWTT010000654.1:0-592 GCA_964461245.1 uncultured Prolixibacteraceae bacterium
TGAGTTCAAAATCGGTGGGAAAGAGGTATTCCGGGAAATCCCCAATAACCTGGGCTGAATAATGATATTCTTTTCCCTTTGTTTCCGACAATTTAGAATCATTGATATGCTTTGCCTGCCAGTTATGGGTGGTGAGGGTGATATATCCCTCTTCTTCGGGGGGATTAAATGCGGGAAGGTACCTTTGGTTCAGCTCCATGAGTGTATGGATATCGGCTTTGTTGTCCCTGACCTTATTCAGCAGGTCGATAAAATGCTGGTTGCTTTGCCTGAAAATGTGTTTCAGCTCAATGGTTACAAAATCCGACTTCAGGAGTGCCCTGCTGCTGAAAAAGAAGGGGGTTTGATAGAACTTTTGAAGGATTTGCCACTCCTCATCCTTGACCACTGGGGCTAATTGCTGCAGGTCACCGATCATCAGAAGCTGTGCTCCGCCGAACGGCCTATTCCGGTCCCTGAATCGGCGCAGCACTTCATCTATGGCATCGAGCAGGTCGGCCCTGACCATACTGATCTCATCAATTACCAGCAGGTCAAGGCTCCGTAAGATGGCAATTTTTTCCCGGCCAAACCGTTTTATTCCCTCTCCCTG
>CAYWTT010000654.1:602-2229 GCA_964461245.1 uncultured Prolixibacteraceae bacterium
TGTGATTCTTCCTCTGCCAGGTTCCTTTGACGGCTTTCCGAAGGCACCTGGGGACCAAAGGAAACCTGGAAGAACGAATGGATGGTAACTCCGCCGGCATTAATTGCGGCCACGCCTGTCGGGGCCACCACGATCACCCTCTTTCCGGTATGCCTCCGCAGGTTGTGTAAAAAAGTGGTCTTGCCTGTACCGGCTTTGCCGGTCAGGAAAATGTGCCGGTTGGTAAACTGTACAAATTCGTAAGCTAACGCCAGTTGAGGATTATCTGTGAATTCCATATTCCTGCTTCCGTATCCGGAAGCTAAGGTACGAAATAGGATCCAATTAATGAAGCTTGGCGAGCGCCAGTTTAATCCGCGTCAGCGCCTCCTTCAGCTGTTCTTCGGAAGCGGCATAGCTGATCCTGAAACAGCCCGGTGCACCGAAGGCATCTCCGGAGACTACGCCCACATGGCCCTTGCTGAGAATATAAAAGCAGAAATCATCTGAATTATTGATTTTCATTTCACCGTCGGTCTTCCCGAAGTAAGAAGAGCATTCCGGGAACACATAAAATGCCCCGTCGGGTTTGCTGGTTTTCAATCCCGGAATTTCAGCAAGCATCGACATGACCAGGTCGCGCCGTTTTTCAAATTGGGCCACCATTTTATTAACTTCCGTGCCATCATGGTTGAAAGCTGCCACAGAGGCAATCTGGGCAACGGAATTGGGTCCGGAGGTAAACTGGCTCTGCAGTTTGTTGCAGGCTTTGGCAATCCACAAAGGGGCGGCAATGAACCCGATGCGGTAGCCGGTCATGGCGTAGGATTTGGAAACCCCGTTAACCACGACCACCCTGTCCCTGATCTCTGGAAACTGGGCGATGGATTCAAACTTCTTCCCGTAAATAATATGTTCGTATATTTCATCCGAGATGACGATGATATCGGGATGTTGGGCAAAAACCGCAGCAAAGGCTTTCAGCTCATCATAGGAATAGATGCTTCCGGTGGGATTGCTGGGACTGCTGAAAAGAAAAGCCCTCGTCCTCGGCGTGATGGCCGCTTCCAGCTGGGCCGGTGTGATTTTGAAATCATGTTCTACTGAGGTTTCAATGATCACACTGATTCCTTCTGAATAATTGACCAGGTCGACGTAGGTAACCCAGTAAGGGGCCGGAATGATCACTTCATCCCCTTTGTCGACCACAACCTGCAGTATGTTGGCCAGGGAATGTTTGGCCCCGTTTGAAACCACAATCTGGGAGGGCTGGAATTCCAGGTTGTTTTCCCGTTTCAGCTTGTTTACAATGGCGTTTTGCAGCTCGGGATATCCCGGCACCGGGGAATAGTAAGAGTAGTTGTCGTCGATCGCTTTTTTGGCAGCCTCCTTGATAAAGTCAGGGGTATGAAAATCGGGTTCCCCCACACCCAGGCTTATCACATCAATGCCCTGTGCCTTTAACTCCCTGCTTTTCTGTGCCACGGCCAGGGTCGCCGATTCGGAAAGCCGGTTAATTCTTTCTGCTACTCTTGTCATAATTGTAAATTGAATGGTGAAAATATCAGGTGCAATATAACCATTATTATGAAATTTCATCAATTTTCTGCTAAATCGTTATAATACTAATGGCATTCTTTGCATTTTG
>CAYWTT010000655.1:0-2225 GCA_964461245.1 uncultured Prolixibacteraceae bacterium
GATAACATCCACGTTGGCCGGAGGGATTACTTCGGTCTGTTCTTTGTAAACAATGGAAAATCCATGCGAAAAATAGAGTGCATCGCCGGGATTCAGGCAGGCTTTGACTTTAGGCCACAGGATCCGTTGGGCAGCATCAGAGACCAGGTACATCAGAATGGTCCCCTTTTTGGCTGCCTCTTCTACCGGGAACAGGCTTTCCCCGGGAACAAAACCATCGCGTACGGCTTTATCCCAGTCCTCCTTGAATTCGGGAGCCTGTCCGATGATCACGTTGAATCCCTGGTCTTTCATGTTTAGCGCCTGCGCCGGCCCCTGAACGCCATAACCGATGATGGCGATCACTTCATCTTTTAATACTTTCCGGGCTTTTTCCACCGGAAATTCTTCGCGGAGAACAACTTCTTCAGTTACTCCGCCAAAATCGATTTTTGCCATTTTTATAAAATTTAAATTTGTGATTTTTCGCTATTCTTTTCAATTTGGCTGATCAACGGCTTCACTCTCCCCCCGAGATCGCACATTCCCGGGAATCCGTGGCAGGATGCGAAACAGTCCGGATTCATAGTTTCCAGAAACCTCGCTTTAATCCACGCTGGTCAGAAATGCATCCCTCTCCTTCAAAAATTCAGAAAGCCGCTCGATGGGATCACGGGTGAGCGCTACCCTCCCCGACCGGATAAACTGCATGACCTTGAACTGCTTCAACTCCACAAAAAGAGCCTGCGTCTCTTCCTTGTGGCCGGTTTTTTCAATTACTGTATACTCACGGGTAATTTCCAGTATCCTGGCCCCTGAATTCCGGACGATCTTCTCCAGCTGATCAGTGTCATATAAAGACTCCGTCGGTACTTTATACAATGCGATTTCCTGGTAAATCATCTCTTCATTGGTCAGGTAAAATGCCTTCAGCACATCGATTACCTTTTCTATCTGTCCGACGACCTTCCTTACCGTATCCTCACTGCATACCACTACAATGGTATACTTGTAAATTCCCGGTTCTGCCGATTCCGAAACGGTCAGGCTTTCAATATTTATTTTCCTCCGGGTAAATATCAGGGTGATCCTGGCCAGCAAACCGATATGGTTCTCTGAAAATACTGTAATATTATATTCCTTTTTCATAGCACCTTTTATTATGAGGTTGCGTGCAACGTCTCAGTTTTTCTAAATTCAGGGTTCCAGCATAATGTTCGAAACCGAGGCACCTGCCGGCACCATGGGGAAGACGTTATCTTCCTTTTCCACCACCACTTCCAGAAGAAATGGACCTGGATGTTTGATCATTTTCTGAATTCCAGATTCGAGATTTTCCCTCTTTTCCACTTTATGCCCGGCTATTCCGAAACCGCGGGCGATCGTGATAAAGTCGGGATTGGTCAGCTCGGTAAAGGAATACCTTTTTTCAAAAAACAGTTCCTGCCACTGTCTTACCATCCCTAAAAAGTTGTTGTTTAGCAGAACAATTTTCACCGGAAGCTTGTTCTGGGCGATGGTACCCAGTTCCTGGATAGTCATCTGAAAACCCCCGTCACCGATCATGGCGACCACGGTTCGCTGGGGTGCGGCAAACTGGGCACCCACACAGGCCGGAAGTCCGTATCCCATGGTTCCCAATCCTCCCGAAGTAACAAAGCTCCTCGGCTTTTTAAATTTAAAATAGCGGGCCGCGACCATCTGCTGCTGCCCCACATCAGTCACCAGAATCGCGTTGTGGCCGGTCTTTTGAGAAACCATCCTCACCACTTCTCCCATAGTAAGACCTTCCTTCACCGGGTGTAAGTCTTTCTTGATCACCTTTTCAAATTCGATCCGGTCAGCATCCCTGAACTCCTGTAACCAGGCTTCATGTTTATTGGGCTGAACATTGGCGGTCAACATCTTCAGTGACTTTCTGGCATCACCCAGCACCGCCACATCCGCTTTAACAATCTTGTTTACCTCAGCCGGATCTATCTCCAGGTGAATGATTTTCGCATTACTGGCATAGGCTGAAACTTTCCCGGTTACCCGGTCATCGAATCTCATGCCTACTGCAATGATCAGGTCGGCTTCATTGGTTTTGATGTTGGGCGAATAATTCCCATGCATTCCCAGCATGCCGACGTTAAGGGGATGGTCAGTGGGCAAGGCGGATAAGCCGAGCAAAGTCCATGCAGCCGGAATGCCCGTTTTCTCCACAAATTCCTTCAGCTCTTTTTCTGCTTTGGAAATGATCACGC
>CAYWTT010000656.1:0-2224 GCA_964461245.1 uncultured Prolixibacteraceae bacterium
ATCTCGTCCGCCCGACAGCACCCGCTCATTCAAAAGAGTAATGGAATTCCCTTTCTCCCCGGTCATCCGGACCACCTGTTCCTTCAGCCGGATAATCAGCTCGCTGCAGGCGGCCTGAAGCGCTTTGCCATTCAGGTCGGCTCCCGAGCTCGCCGCAGTGGGTGAGGTGTTGGCCACCCGTGTCGTATTGGTGGTCTCGATCTTTATCCGGCCGGGATTTACGGAAAAGGCCAAAGCGGCGATCTGCTTCAGCCGGGTGTTGACCCCCTGCCCCATCTCCACCGCCCCTGTGCTGATCCCGATGCTGCCGTCCTGGTATATGTGGACCAGCGCCCGGGCCTGGTTCATGGAAGTATGGGTGAAGGAGATCCCAAAACAGACCGGCATCAGTGAAATTCCTTTCTTTAAAAATGCTTCTTCCCTGTTGAATTTTTGAGTTTCACTGATTTTCCTCTCCAGTTTCCCCTGCCTGACGATTTCATTCCAGCATGTCCCGGCATGACTTTCTGTAACCACCTGCCCGTAAGGGAAACGGTCGCCTTCTTTTACCAGGTTCCTCTCCTGGACGACATAGGCCGGGATTCCCAGCTTATCGGCAGCAAGGGCGATAGCTGATTCCATGACGAACATAGCCTGCGGAGCGCCAAATCCCCTGAATGCCGTGTTGGGAGGAAGATTGGTCCTGCAGCTGTATGCCGTGGCTGTAACATGGGGTATGTAATAGCTGTTGGTGGCGTGTAAAAGGGTGCGTTCCAGAATAGCCGGAGAAAGATCGGCTGCAGCGCCCCCGTTCTGGTAATAGGTTACCTCCCAGGCCACTATTTTCAGATCTTCCATCAGTCCGATACGGAAATCGGAACTGTAGGGATGGCGTTTTCCGGTCATCCGCAAATCATCGTGCCTGCTGAGCACAAGTTTAACCGGTTTGCCGGTTTTCCATGCCGCCAGACCTGCCAGGGCAGCCCATGCGGTAGCCTGGTCTTCTTTGCCTCCGAAACCACCCCCCAGCCGGCGGACATCCACTTCTATCCGATTCAGGGGAATTCCCAATACCCGTGACATGGTCTTTTGAACTGCCGTCGGCCCCTGGGTTGCCGAATGGATTACCATATTTCCGTTTTCGGTAACGCAGGCATAGGCTGCCTGCGTTTCGAGGTAAAGGTGTTCCTGAGCCCCCGAAGAAGCGGTTCCTTCAAAGATGTGGGCACACCTGCCCCAAGCCTCTTCCGTATTGCCCATGCGAAAAGTGCGGGGTGGAAAAAGAAAATGGCCCAGCCGGAAAGCTTCCCTTTCATCGGTAACCGCAACAAATTCTTCCATGTCCGCTTTGACCAGTTTTGCCGCCAAACGGGCTGTCCTTTCCGATTCCGCGACTACCAGGGCTATGGGCTGACCCACAAAATGAACCTCTTCTGAAGCCAGAAGCGGCTCATCAGGAATGATGCCGCCAATCTGGTTTTCACCGGGGATATCTGCAGGCGTTAAAACTGCATGTACTCCCTGGCAGGAGTATGCCGCTGAAACATCCAGGTTCCTGATCCTTCCATAAGCCACTTCCGAAACTACCGGAACGGCATATAAAGTCCCGATCAATTGCGGAATATCATCGAGAAAAACCGATTTTCCCGTTACATGCCCGGCTATATCATTGTGCATCATCCATCCCTCCTGTTCCGCGTATGAGATCCGGAGTAATCACCCCGGGTATTAACCTGTCAAAATGAGCAAAGAACAATTGCCTCAGCAATATTCTCTTGTACCGTGCACTCCCCCTGATATCGCTGATCGGGGAGATTTCCTCCTGCAAGATCCGGCCAGCTTCAGCCAGGACTCCTGATTCGATCCTTCTTCCCCTGAGATAACGGCAGGTTTCATAGAGATAAAGAGGGAACGGGGCCACTCCGCCGGCCGACAGACGGATATTCCGGATCACTCCATTTTCTTCCTTAATCAAAATGGCAGAATTCACCGAAGCAATGTCGAGATGTGTCCGTTTGCTCACCTTTTCAAAATTAAACTTCTCCACTTTCTGCGGTATAGGGAAATATATCTTCCTGATCCATTCCCCTTCTTCCAGCAGAGTCGATTTATATCCGCAGTAAAACTGGCTGAGCGGGATCTGTCTGATCCGGCCCCCCCTGTTTTCCGTCACAACCCGTGTATCCAGGGCCAACAGGAAGATGACCAGGTCGGCAATGGGAGAAGCATTGACCAGATTGCCTGC
>CAYWTT010000657.1:0-2212 GCA_964461245.1 uncultured Prolixibacteraceae bacterium
GCCCAAATGATTATAAGGGAAAGAAATAGAAACCTTTTCATAGCCGGTTCTGTAAATTCGTCATTCTAAATTACAAAATTCGTCTGTATCAAATGCTGATGTTGGCCAGCAATCCTGAGAATATGTGGTTATTTGATGTTTAATTCAGATTTATTTACATAAGTATTAACTCTGACAGAAAAATTACAGCCGCATCAAAACATAAAACAAAAAAATCAGACCAGATCAAATGAGGGTGTGCCCAGTAACCGTATTGACTGTCAGGCTCCTTTGGTCCTGGCACGCAGTGATTGAAATCCCTCACCCAGTATCTCCTTGGTATCCATGATGGTAATAAAAGCATCGGGATCGATATGGCTTATGTACTCTTCCAGAATGGCCAGTTCCCTGCGGCTTACAATGGTGAAAATGATCTGTTTCTCGTCATCAGTGAACATTCCCCTGCCCTTGAGATAGGTTCCGCCCCGTTCCAGGTCTTTCAGGATTTTATCACGGATTTCCTCATGCCGGTTGGAAATAATGAAAAGGGCCTTGTTGTAATCAGCGCCTTCCAGGGTCAGGTCAATTGCCCGGCCGCTGATATAGATCACCACCCAGGAATAGAGCGGGATAGCCCAGTCTTTGAATGAAACCAGGGCGATCAGCACAATCACCGAATCGACATAGATCATCAGCTTTCCCAGCGGCATCCGGGTGTACTTGGCCAGGATCATGGCAATAATGTCAGATCCCCCCGAGGTAGCCCTTGATTTAAAGATCAGCCCAAGGCCAAAACCGATCAGCACACCCCCGAAAACACAGGATAGCAGCACATCATTCACCAAGGCTGCATCTCCCACCTCCCGCATCATGGTTATCCCGTCGATGAAAACCGAAGTCAGGACAAATCCGATGACCGTTTTTACACCAAACTTGGGTCCCAGGATTTTAATTCCGGCCCAGGTCAGTGGTATGTTAAGGATCAAACCGAACAGACCGATGGGAATGCCGTCGGGCCAGAAAGATATTACCCCTTTGGAAAGATAATGCACCACGATAGCGATACCGTATACCCCGCCTGGCACAATACGGTGAGGCGTGATAAAATAGACGAAACCGGCTGCAAGGATGAACGATCCGATCAGAATAAGCGAATAATCAATAAACCACTGTTTGCTGAACAGCTTCACTTTGGGTACAAAAGTCATATCAATCTGAGTTTTTCCGGAATACAGATTTATACATTATCTCCGAAATATGAAAACATTTTCAGGATTTCTCACTTTTCACTCAGGGCAGGCAGTCATCGAAAACGGGTAACTTTCCGGTCCGGTCCACAGATTCGTGTTGGGTCTATCTCCCATCCTGAATTCAATCGTGCCGCCACAGGTGATCTCTTTATGGGATAACCAGGCTCTGCCGGACTCTTTCCCGTTTATCCACAGCGACTGAACATAGGGGAAGCGGGATGCTCCGGATGCGATGATGGTGAGTTTTTCCCCTCCGGGTAAAGAGATCTCCGCTTTATCAAACAGGGGGGATCCGATCGCATACTGCGCAGTCCCGGGACAGACCGGATAAAATCCGAGAGAAGAAAAGACATACCAGGCCGATGTCTGGCCATTGTCTTCATCTCCGCAATATCCGTCAGGAGTTGCCTGATAAAGTTTTGTCAGCGCTTCACGGATATGAAGTTGTGTTTTCCATGCCTGGCCTGCATAATCATACAGGTAAATGATATGCTGGGCAGGCTGATTCCCGTGGGCATAATTTCCCATGTTCACTGTTTGCATCTCCCTGATTTCATGAATCGGAAATCCGTAATAAGTGCAGTCAAATACTGGCGGAACCTTAAAGAGAGAATCTAGCATGGCGGCAAAATTCTCTTTCCCTCCCATAAGCCCAGCCAATCCCTCAATATCATGAAACACACTCCAGGTATAATGCCAGCTGTTCCCCTCCGTAAATGCATCACCCCATTTATAGGGACTGAAAGGGGACTGGAAAGATCCGTCATGGTTTTTACCCCGCATAAGTCGCGATTCAGGATCGAAAACCAGTCTGTAATTCTGTGCCCGTTTCCTGAATTTTTCCACCTCTTCCGAAGGTTTTCCCAAAGCTTTGGCCAGTTCGGAAATGCAGAAGTCGGCATAAGCATACTCCAGGGTGCGGGCGCAGTTTTCGTTAATACCCACGTCATAGGGGATATACCCCAGTTCATTGTAATATTCTG
>CAYWTT010000658.1:0-2199 GCA_964461245.1 uncultured Prolixibacteraceae bacterium
TTTATTCCTATCTTTGTTTTTGTCCTTGCAGATGAGATCTGGGGAACCGTTGCCGGATTGGTAGTGGCGATAATTACCGGCCTGATTCAATTGATCTGGACCCGTTACAGGGAAAAACGGTTCGACCGGTTTATCCTTTTCGACACTCTGCTGCTGGTGGTTCTGGGAGGAGTATCCCTCTGGCTTGAAAATGAGGTGTTTTTCAGGTTAAAACCGGCCCTGATCGGCGTTATCTTCGTTCTCATTCTGGGCGTAGCCGCTTTTTCCACCCTTGATGTGATAGGCATTATGACCCAGCGCTATTTCAGGGATGTATCCTTTTCATCGTATCAGATTGCCGAAATGCGGCGAAACCTGAAGATCCTTTTCTGGCTGATGACCTTTCATACCCTTCTTACATTCTATTCGGCATTCTTTATGTCGAAAGAGGCCTGGGCGTTCATCAGCGGCGGACTGCTTTATATCATTTTTGGCCTATTTTTCATGGTAGAATGGATCAAGGCACGTCTGAAAAACAAAAAACTAGCCCGTGAGGAGTGGTTACCCCTGGTGAACGAAGAGGGGAGCGTAACCGGAAAAGCTCCCCGGTCTGTCATCCACAATGGCAGCAATTTACTGCATCCGGTGGTCCACCTTCATGTGATCACCCCCCAGCGGTCGCTGCTGCTTCAGAAAAGGCCGCTTTCCAAAACAATTCAGCCCGGCAAATGGGATACAGCCGTAGGCGGGCATATTTCAGACGGCGAAACCCTGGAAATAGCCTTAAAACGAGAGACAGCAGAAGAAATCGGTTTGCATAATTTCACAGCCCGGTTCCTCCGGAAATACCGATGGGAATATGAAGTGGAGAACGAGCTGGTATATATGTTTGTTTCCCACGACTACAAAGGGGTGGCCGTGCAATCGGATGAGGTGGATGAACTCCGGTTCTGGACCAGAAAGGAAATCGAGAATAACCTGGGCAGGGGGATTTTTACGCCCAACCTCGAACACGATTATGCCATTCTGAAAGCGGAAAAGCTGCTGTGAACGCAGGGGCTCAATTTTTCAGGCAACAGCAGAATTATATTTCTTCTTTCTTTACGCTTAATGCTTTACGTTATATCCCTGATTTATTTACTGCTTAGGCCGTGCCAATCAGAAATATGGCGGGCCGTTTATCGAGATCAGGAATCCTGTTTTTCCAGTCAAGTATGCGGCGGGTAAGGACATATTCGGTTTCCGCAGTGAGGTCGGCCGCAACACAAAGCAGGGTAGAGGGCTGGCAGGTTTTCAACAGGTCGGCGACAAGCTGGTTGTTGCGATAGGGAGTTTCGATAAAAATTTGGGTTTGTTTCTGAGACAGGGCTGTTCTTTCGAGTTGTTGTATTCTTCTTATCCGGTCGTTCGGTTTTACCGGAAGATATCCGTTAAAGGCAAAATGCTGCCCGTTTAATCCCGATGCCATCAGGGCCAGGAGTATGGATGAGGGACCTACCATGGGAACCACGGAAATGTTCTTCTGGTGGGCGATCCGAACAATATCAGCCCCCGGATCAGCCACACCGGGACAACCTGCCTCGGAGATCAGTCCGGCATCAGTCCCCTTCGATACAAGTTCCATGTATTCCCTTTTCTGCTCTTCGGAAGTGAATTTGTTGAGCTCAAGGAATTGCAGTTCATCAATAGGGATTGCAGGATGGATCTTTTTCAGAAAACGCCTTGCATTCCTGACATCCTCCACAATAAAACAACGGAGTCGGGATACTATGTCCGCTATCTCCTGAGGCAACACCTTTGCCCAGGGAGTATCACCCAGCAGGTTGGGTATCATGTATAGTTTTGACATGATCAAATTTTGGATAAAAGTAAATATTTCCGCTGATTTTGTAATTTTGACCGGCCGATGATAATTATGGACGAAAAAAAGAAACTGACGCTTACTTTTCTGGGTACGGGAACCTCACAGGGTGTGCCGCTGATCGGATGTCATTGCCGGGTATGCTCTTCCGACGATCCCCGTGACAAAAGACTACGGACTTCCGCCTTACTCACTTATGGCAATGAGAACTTTGTGATCGATGCAGGGCCTGATTTCAGGCAACAGATGCTGACCTATCATGTGGATACCCTGCATGCGATATTGTTGACGCATGAACATGTGGATCATATCTTCGGACTGGATGATATCCGGTCGTACAACTGGATGCAGAAAAGGCC
>CAYWTT010000659.1:0-2193 GCA_964461245.1 uncultured Prolixibacteraceae bacterium
CGAAAGAAAACCACCCAAAAAGTGAATCTGTATGAAAAAGTACAGATCCCGGGATTTCATGATGCCATACGGAAAATCAGACGTTTTCTCGAAGATGAGGACAACCTGTCCAAATCGGCACAGAAAATCGTTAAAAACAAACAACAGAAACAGCAACTGCAGGAGGATGAACTATGATAGTTCCGATGCATAAATACTCCTTTCTGTTGTACCATGCCGGATACAGTGATTTCCTCCGGGATATCAAGAAAATGGGTGTGGTACATATCGAAACCAAGATTAAAGAGCCCACTGAAGAGATGCAGGATCTATACCGGCAAATCAAGGAGGTAGAACAATCGGTTAAAAAATTGGACTGGTATACACCCGACACCTCACCTGAAGGCGTCCGTTTCCCGAATGGGGAAGCAGTATTCCATAGGTTGAAGGAGATTGAAAAGGAGCAGGATTTCCTCCAGCATCACAGGGCCCGCCTTGAAAAAGAGGAAAGCCAGCTTATGCCCTGGGGTGACTTTAACTGGCAGAGCATCAAAAGACTGGAGACAAAAGGATTAAAGTTCAGGTTTTTTACCTGCTCAGCAAAGAAATTTCAAACCCAGTGGCAGATTGACCATTATATCAGCCTGGTAAACGATGAGTCGGGAATATTTTATTTCCTGAAAATCGACCGGAACGATGCCGATATATCCGAATTTCTGGAAGAACCAGGTGTAGAGCAGGTTTATCTTCCGCAGAGTTCCCTTAGCGAAGTGCAAAAAGAACTGGCTGAACTGCAGAAAAAATCCAAAAAGCTGCATACGGAACTGGAACAGATTGCCGGAAACGGGAAAACACAGCTCATCGAATATGGTAATTCAATCCGGGACAAGGTTTCAGAGCAGAACGCCCTGTTGCAGACCACCGACCATGTGGAAGGGAAAGTAAGGATGATCGAAGGTTTTGTTCCCGAAACAAAAAAAGCGGATCTGGATCAATACCTGGAAGAAAAGGGCATCTTATACATTTCAAAAGTACCTGACCAGGAAGAAAAAGTGCCGGTACTGCTGAAGAACAACAAGTTCGCCAAACTGTACGAGGTCATTGCCAATCTCTATGATTTGCCCAATCATACCGAGCTAGACCTGGTCCCCTTCTTTGCACCGTTCTATATGATGTTTTTCGGCTTTTGCATGGGGGATGGCGGGTATGGACTGCTGATCCTTCTGGGGTGCACATTGGCAAAAAGGAGAATAATGGGGAAAATGAAAGACATTTTAACCCTAGCCCAATGGCTTGGACTGGCTACGGTCATCTTTGGCAGCTTAACAGGGACATTCTTTGGCATACCCCTGATTAATTCCGATTTACCGGTTCTGCAGGGAGTAAAAAAATACATGCTCGATACCAATAAACTCTTTAATCTCTCCCTCATTCTGGGAGGCATTCAAATCCTTTTCGGCATGGTCGTCAGAATTTTCAACGTAAAAAAATCGCAGGGGATACGATATGCCTTTTCCACAATCGGCTGGCTTATCCTGCTGATAGGTTCAGGGATTCTGTTCGGCGTCAAAAAAGCAGGTTGGGTATCTAAGCCCTCTGCGGAGATTATCCAGTACATTATCCTTGGGGTTGCAGGGGGGCTCATTTTTATCCTCAATCATCCCAAAAGGAACGTTTTGGTAAATATCGGTGCCGGATTATGGGATACTTATGGCATGATCTCCGGAATTTTTGGTGACCTGCTCTCTTATATCCGGCTCTTTGCCCTGGGCATCTCCAGCGGAATTCTGGGCTTTGTTTTCAACCAACTGGCCATGAGCTTGAAACCTGATAATATTATTTTAGGACCATTGGTTATGTTCATTATCCTAATCATCGGTCATGGTATTACCATATTCATGGCTGCATTGGGTGCCTTTGTCCATCCCATGCGTCTGACTTTTGTGGAATTTTACAAAAATGCAGGATTCACCGGAGGGGGAAAACCCTATGCCCCTTTTGAACAACATACGTCCAAAGCTTAAAAAGAATACAAATAATAACAACTAAAAAAATCGAAGATGACACCAATTTTATTAGCTTACATCGGAGTGGCCTTAATGGTAGGCATGGGAGGCATTGGCAGTGCTTATGGCACTACGATCTGCGGAAATGCAGCCATCGGTTCAATGAAAAAAAACAGTGAAGCATTCGGTTCCTACGTGATGCTCTCCG
>CAYWTT010000660.1:0-2189 GCA_964461245.1 uncultured Prolixibacteraceae bacterium
GTTTACCGTCGATTGCGGTAATGATATCTCCCTTCAGCATTCCTGCCTTCTCGGCCGGTTTACCTTTGGTCACGGCATCGATCCTCATTCCTCTTTTTTCCATCCCTGCATAATCGGGCATTACGCCCAAGGTGACCCTGAAACGGCCTCCCCTGCTACGCTGAATTTTGGACCCTGCTTCACGGAAGGCTAGTGAACTATCTCGGTTGGCAATCGTCTGTACAACTTTCCAGGTATATTCGATTATTTCCTTCATTCCCTTGTAATTGATTTTTCCAGGGGTATCACCCGGAGTATGGTAGTCGGGATGAGCACCGGTGGAGAAAAAAAGAACCGGAATATTCTGAAGGTAAAAAGAAGCATGATCTGACGGTCCGACTCCTTCACCGGAGAAGGCCAGATTTAAGCCCGGATTGAGTCCTGACAGGATACCTTCGGTTCCCAGGGAGGTCTGGGTTCCCCCTATGCTCAGTGCTTTAGAGACAGAATCGAGTCGGCCGACCATATCGAAATTAAACATGGCTACCACTTTTTTAAGTTCTACAGGTGGATTTTCTGTAAAGGCTTTTGATCCGATGAGGCCCATCTCTTCTGCACCGAAAGCAACAAAAACGAGGCTCCGTCGGTTAATTCCCTCTCTTTTAGCCCGGGCAGCCAGATCAAGCAGAGTGGCCACACCGGAGGCATTGTCGTCGGCTCCGTAATGAACGGCAACTGTATCCGGTCTGCGCGAACCGGAGCCGGGACCTCCCAATCCGAGATGATCATAGTGCGCACCGATAACCACGGCTTCCTTTTTTAACAACGGATCTTTCCCGGGTAACATGGCCAAAATATTATGTGACCTGACCATGTGCGGATTAACATCGGCTTTGCCGAGGAGAACACTTTCAATTAAAAAACTTGACGGAGCGCGGGAAGTATTGAGCTTTTCTTCCAGTTGAGCAATGGTCGTGCCACTTTCGGCAAGCAATTCATCGGCCAGTTTCCGCGTAATCTGAAAGACCGGAATGGAATAGCGGCTACTGTTCTTATCATAAAACAGTCCCTGCAGCTGGTCATTTTCAATAAAAGCCGGTCCGCCTACCAGTAAAACTCCTGCTGCCTGGTGATCTGTCGCCGTCAATACCTTGGAACGCTCGTCGGAATAGGGTGCAAAAAGACTTACTGAGTTGTCTATTTCCGGATCCCCTTTTAATATGATCACCCACCTGTCTTTCACACTGATAGGTGTATAATCATTCCACTTCAGTGAATCAGACTGAATATCAAACCCGTAGCCGGCAAATGCCAGTTTCCCGGTAAATGAACTCTCCGATGAAAATGAATAAGGCAGATAGTCTTTTCTTACCTCGTATTTCTTGCTGTTGAATGACAAAAGGTTGGAATCACCCAGCTCAACGGAAGAAATAAGGGAGAAAGATTGTAATCCATTATCGCAAAGCAATTTAAGACCAGATTGACGTAACCTTTCCCTGATATACATCGCAGCCATTGAGTCTCCCGGTTCACCGGACTTCCGTCCGCCAAGTAAGTCAGAAGCCAGGTAACCGATATCATCCCTGATCAATTTATCTTCAGCAGCCGGAAATAATTTTGGGGAACATGCCCCAGCCATGAAGAGGATCGCTCCTACTCCCCATAACCAGTTCTTACCGAATTTTATTTTCATAAATTACATCTCTTAATAAAAACTGTTCCTGGACAGATAAAATCCTTTCGTATGTAAAAAGTTCAAACGATCAAATTTCCCGCAATATTAATCTGAAATCTTTAAAATGCTAAGTAGTTTGCTATTTTTACACATTATAAATTTAACAATTCTGAATTGAAAATAGTATTTGAACAGGGATACTGGGGACTATTTGTTCTGGGTAGTTTAGTGCTGGCTGTGGGAATATGCATGCTCCTCTACTTCAGGAATAAAGAGACCAGGGAACTTGATCCGTGGCAAAAACGTATCCTCATGGTATTGCGCTTCCTGACGATCTTTTTTATCTCGTTTCTGTTTACTGTTCCGCTGGTCAGAACTCTGAGGAAAATCACCGAACAACCTCTTGTAGTGCTCGCTGTTGATAATTCCCTGTCGATGAAAGGATTACCTGGAGCCAATGATCCTTCGGGTTCGATCAGGGGAACCATGGAAAAGATCAAGAGCGGACTGGAGAAAAGATTCAGGGTCATAACCT
>CAYWTT010000661.1:0-2185 GCA_964461245.1 uncultured Prolixibacteraceae bacterium
TCTTCAATAAAAATAAAATCCCGGCTTTCATTTCCTGTGCCCCATACTTCAACCGGAGACTGACCAGATTTATATTTGCGGAACAAATCCCAGAATAACTGTTTTCTTAATCCCGGGCCATACACAGAAAACGGACGGATGATCGCAACAGGCACATGGTACAATTCATAAAACTCACGACATACCAATTCTGCCATTAGTTTATGATAACCATAAGGTGAAACGGGTTTGCAAGCTGCTGTTTCTTTCACCGGCAACTCAACCGGGTTCCCATACACAGCAGCACTTGATATCTGAATGTATTTACAGGATGTTTGCAATCTTCTGATCGCATCAAGTATCCGATATACATCGAGTGTATTGGCTTCAAAATCTATAAACGGATGTGTAACAGAATAGGATACATTTCCGCTTCCTGCAGCGTTAATAAAAACATCAAACTGCTGAAGCCCTAAAACTTCATCCAGTTCCGGAGACAATCTTGACAATTTGAGATAACGATATTTTCCTGATACTACCGGAGCTTCAAACAAATCACAACCGGTTACTTCTGCACCTTGCTGAAGAAAATATCTTACTGCAGCGCTGCCAATAAATCCCTCTGAACCAAGTATTAGAATTTTCATGATGTTTGTTTTCTCATTTCCAATGGAATCTCTTTTACCAACCGTGCAGGATTTCCTCCATAGATTGACCAGGCGGGCACATCAGTTGTAACAACACTTCCTGAAGCAATAATTGAACCTTCTCCAATCCGCACCCCTTTCAGAATCGTCACTTCCATTCCGATCCATACATCGTCTTCAATTACGATTGGAGCAGATTTTACATTTGTCCAATCCTTACTATAATTGAGATTATCCCTTCCACTTCGCCAATCTTCAAGATGACGTTGCATATCCTTGCGCCGTTCCCTGTAATCAATCGAGTGAGAATCGTTATCAAACAGATATACATTCCAAGAGATAAATACATTACTTCCAATAGAAATATGATTATTACAAATGGCTATCACCTTTCCTATAAATACTTTGTTAGCAATCTGTACATGACCGCCCTTTGAAGAGAACACAAAATCACCTCTGACAATGCAATCATTTCCAATTACAACATAGGGTGTAAGTTGGTGATTTGGAAAGTCAACAATAATTTTTGAATCTTCAGATATGCGTGAGTCGCCAATTTGAAGAAATTCACCACCCTTCAGCTTCACTTCTTCCTGCATCAGGCTCTTCAGCTTACGAAGTATTTTTTTAATCAGCGCTTTCATTGGCAATTTGGTCAGGTTGTTTGTTTAATAATCTTTGCCGGGTTACCCACCACTACTGCATAGGGAGGCACATCCTCCGTTATCACTGTATTAGCTCCGATGATAGCACCTTTTCCAATACGCACACCTTTTAATATTGTTGCATTAAAACCAATCCACGCATCATCTTCAATAATAATTTCACTTTCTCTCAACAGATCTGTTTCCTGCACACCATCAACCAGGCTTTTTGCAAATTCCTCATGCCGTGACTTCGAATCAAGCGGATGTGAAATATTATCATGAATATTCACATTATGAGCAATCAGTACACGATTCCCGATTGAAATCAGTTTAGCAGACCAGATATGCGAATCCGGTCCTACATGGCAATAATCCCCAATCCTGATTTCCCCGCCATGTTTAAATGTAATGAGCTCGCCCTTTATAATTGAATGTTTTCCAATTGTAATTTTTCCTGGCTGCTTTTGAAAATACAGGATGTTCGCCAATTTGAGATCTGAACCTTCCCCTACAGAGAGTTTTCCTTCCAGCTCTTTTAAGCGTGATTTGTAATCACGGTCAGAGGCCTCAATCTGCCCGATTTTATAAATCTTATAAAGAATTGTTTTGATTAATTGTTTAACCATAGCAATTTCATTTTTCAAAATGAAAATTGTTCGTTAGTGATTGATTCAGATCTATCACAAACAAATAATATTCAGTTTCGGGTTTTGCAAAGAACAAACTCAATTTAGAAAACGGAATATTCAACTGCTTTCTCAATTGAAAAAAATCCCTGATCTTTTTCTTACGCAATGTATTTGAGACCAACAGCTGCACTTCCCTGATCTGAATATTACGCAACACCACATCCTTCAATTTTCCAGTCAAAGGAAATTTTTCGTGTTGAACAATCTCTCTGTCGATCAGAAT
>CAYWTT010000662.1:0-2182 GCA_964461245.1 uncultured Prolixibacteraceae bacterium
CTGAGGATAGGAGATTTCTGAAAAATTTTCCATTTTTGCGGACCAATGACCTCTCTTCCGGCCCTTTCCATTTTAGGAAGGGAGAAAAAGGTGAGGTAAAATATCTGGATATGAAAGTATTGAAATTTGGTGGCACCTCAGTAGGTTCACCTGAGAATATGAGGATGGTGATGAAGATCGTCACCGACGGGGAAAGAAAACTGGTGGTTTTATCCGCCATGTCGGGAACCACCAACAGCCTGCTGGGGATTTCGGGTGCATTGAACCTTAACCGGGATGAAGATGCCCTGGATCTGATCGGGACCCTGGAAAAGAAATACCATCAGGTGGTGAATGATTTGTATCAGACCATTCTGATCAGACAACAGGGACAGGAGGTCATCAGGGAGATCTTCAGTCTGCTCCGGTCGTTTGTTGGTCAACCCATCACTGAAAGACAGGAAAAGATCATTGTGGCACAGGGTGAAATTATCTCTACCCGGTTATTTACACTCCTGATGGCCGAAAGCGGATACAAGGCGGTTTTACTTCCGGCGCTTGACTTCATGCGTGTGGATGAAAACCGGGCTGCGGATCTGCCTGCCATCCGGAGGCTCTTTGCGGAAATGATCAGCCATACTTCCGAAGCAGATTATTATATTACCCAGGGATTTATTTGCAGGAACCCGCAGGGGGAGATTGATAACCTGGAACGCGGCGGGAGTGATTATACCGCCTCCCTGCTCGGAGCGGCTGTCGATGCCGAAGAGATCCAGATCTGGACCGACATCGACGGATTTCACAATAATGATCCCCGGTTTGTGGAAAACACCCGGAAAATTGATCAGCTCTCCTTCCTGGAAGCAGCCGAGCTGGCCTATTTCGGTGCCAAGATCCTCCATCCGCAGACGGTTCTTCCGGCCAGGATGCAGAATATTCCGGTCAGGCTGAAAAATACCATGAATCCATCCGACAGCGGAACCCTTATCACCACGGAAACGGATGGTTCCGGTATCAAGGCGGTGGCAGCCAAAGACGGGATTACTGCCATAAAGATCCGCTCGGCCCGTATGTTAATGGCCTACGGGTTCCTTAAAACGATATTTGAGATATTTGAGCGGTATAAAACCCCCATCGACATGATTTCCACCTCCGAGGTGGCCGTGTCGCTCACGATCGACAATACGAAAAACCTGGACAAAATCCATGCCGAATTGCTCAATTTCGGGGAAGTGGAGGTGGATGAGAACATGAGCATCATTTGTATCGTGGGGGACATCATCCGTGAGGAGACCGGCTTTGCATCCCGCGTGTTCAATGCGCTCGACGGAATCCCGATCCGCATGATATCTTATGGCGGAAGCCGCTTTAACATCTCTGTCCTGGTCCCCACCAGCCATAAAAAATCGACATTGCAGACGCTCAGCGATAAGCTGCTGAATTAATCACAAAGCCCGGACAATAGCCGGGCTTTTGTTTCCTAAAACCTAAACTTGGAGCGTGAAAGAACTGACCTCAGGATGGGGTCAACCTATTTCTTTACCACCGGAATGAATCCGATCTGCCGGATATTGTTGATGTTGCTGTAATCGTAAAGGTAAAACCCGTCATCTCCGATCATAAAGAGGTAGCCGTTGACCGGGATCACATCGTAGGTTTTGATGTTGGGGAAAACGTGCACCTGGTGACTGTCGATATGCAGTTTATCGGCTATGTTATATACTTTAAGACCGGCATCCCCGTCACACAGGAAGAGTATCTCGTCGTCGATTCCAAGGCCATAAGGCCCTTTCATAGGGTAGGAGCCCACTAGGGTGTTGTTTTTGAAGTCGGAAGAGAGTTTGACCACATCCAGCCGGTTGGTGTTGCTGTTTCCGCAAGTGTTGCCGCCGCGGAGGGTAATGTAGGCATACCCATCGGAGATAACCACCGGGTCGCAGCTGGTGGCATGCCAGAAACTGGACACCCAATTGGGAACGGTCGGTACATCAAGGTTAAAGACCTGCATGCCCGTGGTGGTTCCGAAGAACATATAGTTATTATAAATGAACATGGTCTCCACGTTCCAGCCCACCCCCTGGGTGCCTATGCTGGTCGGTGAAGCGGGTGCTTTCACATCGAACATATACAACTTACTTTTATCAACAGCGTACAGATAATCACCGTACAATCCGAAGCGTGCCATGGAACCCCCTACGCCAAA
>CAYWTT010000663.1:0-2178 GCA_964461245.1 uncultured Prolixibacteraceae bacterium
CGGGTCTGCAAATCAAGAACCTGGGCGCATACAACAAAATCATCAACTGCGACTCGTATCTGAACTGCGACGAGGGTCAAGGCGACGCCGACGGATTCGCACCAAAGATTTCTGTAGGCGACGGCAACTATTTCTACGGATGCCGCGCTTATCTGAACTCGGATGACGGATGGGACGTGTTCTTCAAGAAAGACGGAGGATTCGGCGACAACAAAACCATCATCATGGAAAACTGCGTGAGCTATAAGAACGGCTTCCTCGACGAGAACACCATTGCCACCAAAGGCAACGGCAACGGATTTAAAATGGGCAGCGACCAAGGGGCGATGAATGTATTTCTGAACCGTTGTCTCGCCGTGTGCAACAAGGCAAAGGGATTCGATCAGAATAACAACAAGGGTTCCATGACCATATACAACGGAACGGGTTTCAGTAATGGGGGAAATGATTTCAGCATTCCCTCCTCCCTGGCTGCAGGTCAGACTGCCACGGTCAAAAACTGTCTGCTGGCTCAGGGAAAGATCAGCCTGGGCTCCTTTGTGATCCAGGCGACCAACAGCTGGAGCGGCGGTTTCACCGTCACTTCTGCCGATTTCCTGAGCCTGGATACCACCGGGGTAAGCGGGCCAAGAAAAACCGACGGAAGCCTTCCTGACCTTCCCTTTGTCCACCTGGCTCCGGGCAGTGACCTGATCGACGCCGGAATCGACGTGGGATTACCATATAAGGGCACAAAACCCGACCTGGGATGTTTCGAAACGGATGAGACCACAGGAATCGGTCCAATACCGGATATGAGCGCAGATTCTTTTGATCTGAAGATCAAAGGGGAAGGTGACCGGATGGTGATCAGCTTCAATCAGGCAGGGGAGGAAAGCGTAAGCTGTGAACTGCGGAGTATGACCGGAGCCCTGGTCTGGACCTACAAACAATCTCTATCCGGGATTGCACGGCAAAGTGTGATGATCGAGAAGAACCACCTGGTTCCCGGGATCTATTTTTTCAGGCTTATGGCCGGGGAGAAGAACACATCGGTAAAGATCAGACTACCCTGATCATTGCCAGGTAATTTTCCACAGGGATGAAATCGGGGATGCTGTTGCCCGAGCCGAGGGCATACCCCTTTGAACCGGTAAGTTCGAGCAGTTTCCGGGCTCTTGCGGCAATCTCTACCGGTCGGGAAGTGGCCAGGAAATTCATATCCATTCCCCCCAGGATGGCGATTTTGTCTCCCCAATTCTGCCATGCTTCCTCCACCGGAAGAATCACGTCCTCATAAGAGTGTTTTGCATCGTATCCAGTAGTTTCAATGATTTCATCCAGCATGCCGTAAATATTTCCGCAGGAATGAAGTATGGCCGGTTTACCCTGTCGATGGACGGCCTCCGCAATTTTACGGTGCCAGGGGAACACCAGTTTCCGCATGTTGCCGGGATCGAAGATGGTCTGGGTTTTGAAACCCCAGTCATCGTTCACGATCAGCGCCCCCACACTTTCCAGGGAGGAACAGATCTCATAATACCGGAGCAGCCGGCTTCCGACGGCATCGAAGACATCCTGTACCAGCTCTTCGTCTTCATAAAGCATGCAGCACATTCTTTCAAATCCCAAAAGGTCGGTCACATTCTCCAGCAGTCCGCCGGGACCCGGAACGATGAATTTCATCCCCGCTGGCAACATGCCGGCCATTCTTTCCAGCACATCGTATTCCCCTGTCTCCGGGTCGGGCCATGGATAGGTCTCAAAAGAACGGCGGTCGGTGATCAACGCTCCTGCATTCTGGGATACGGAAGCTTTTTTGTCATGGATGGCGGTTTCGAATTTCAGACTTTTAAAAAAACGGGCTGGGATGGTGACATGGTCGTAGCCTGCGTGGAAAAAAGCATCGATGGTCAACCGGAACAGTTCGTCCTGTGTTTCTGGTACAAATCCCGGACGACCGGCAAGCAGCGCGTTCAGTCCGTTGTTGGTAAAATACTCAAACAGCACCGGCCGGTCGGGAACCCCCCGGCGCAGCACCCGGAGCAGTTGGTTAAAGTCGGGTGGATATTTGCGGTATACTGACAGCATAACAGTGTCCTTTTGCAAGGATAAAAATAGCAAAATAAGCCGGGGTATTAGCAAAGAGCAAAGAGCAAAGAGCAAACGCAGTCCCGTACCGACGATAGGAGGTCGGGA
>CAYWTT010000664.1:0-2170 GCA_964461245.1 uncultured Prolixibacteraceae bacterium
CCTCCTCTCCCCACCCATTTTTGAAAAGGAGTTACTGTTTGGTAGCTCCTTTTTTGTTTTGAAGTGTCTCGTCCTGAAATGTCAGTTGATCCGAATTATGACTGCCGAAAATCCCTGCAGGTTTAGTCCCAGCAAAATAAGAATAAGGAAACAGCGATACCATTTTAACTTCACAGTCTTCATAAACGGATATTTATTGGGTTAGTTTTTTACTGATCCGGCACCTTATTCCGCCTGCCACCCCTTCCCCCGAAAGAAAAGGGGTGGGCCTGGCAGGACGGACGATGGGTTCCGGAATGGATTGATTTTATTTTTTCCAGATGCACCGGTAATTGAACCGCCGGTTTGGAGCGGTATCACCGTCAGTACAAAGCGAGATCGGATCTTTCAGTTCATCAGCATGGTCGGTCCATTTGAAATCGAAAATTATTTGATTACCGGTCATCCCCAGTATTTCACGGGGAACCGTTAATTCCAGTTTGTTTCCGGAAGTATTATATTTCAGGTCAGCCACTTCCATCCAGGGATTCCCCGGACGACCGGCATCGTAACGCATCAGGGTGGTAGTCTGTCCGTCTTTAATCTTTTGATTGATCAAATAATCGTATCCGTACCAACCCGTAGCCGGATTTTTGTCGGCATCGATTAGCAGCAGCATCCAGTTATCGCCGGTTGAAGCAGAAAGATCAGCTGCTGTTTCGGCATAAAAACTGATATTCCGATTATCGACAGCCACTTTCGAGGTTATGATATCATTTCGTCCCGATTCGTTCACATAAATCAGTCCTCCATATCCTTTGGCATTTCGGTGAAACGTGTCGCCCCGGGTATCCCGGTATTCGGTCGCAACTGCCTGCCAGTCGGTAAAATTGCCGTCGATCCTGATTTTTTGATATCCCTTCAATTCCGGAATTGGCCTGACACCTTTGTATTTTCGGATATTCTGGGCCATCTGCATGTAATAATTGTCGGTATAGCCACCTTTCATGGGGTGGATACCCCGGTTGAATTCCGCGTTGTACTGGTCTACAAAAAAGAAGGAGTTGTCGCGCCCCAGCCACGGAGTGGTGGGTTTGCCTTCGGGCTGATATTTTCCGGCCGTCCATTCGTTCCAGTCGTTGATGTATAAAAATTCGGGATTGGCGGCAATCGCTTCGTCCCACCGTTCCTGAAAATAGATGCCATATTCTTCCGGATGTTCCACCGTTTTGCCCAGCCACGGTACATAGGCAGGTTCCGGCATATCGTATTCATTCAGTTTAGGTTCGCCATGTTCCCGGGACCACGACTTGCCAACCCCCATGTTTTCACGGGTCATGGTCACCGGATGCTGAGCCGGAGTAACCGCAGCCTGTTCCCGTTTGCCCTGGTGAGTCGATAATAATTCTTCAGGTTTCATGGCTTTCACTTTCGGATCGGCCATGCTATAGCCAAAACTCCAGTTATCCTCGGTTCCGACAAAGCGTTTTCCGCCCCATTCGTAATACCCCCACCACATGGTGCGAAGGGTAAAGAAGTTCTTCACTTCCTTCGTATAATCTTTATAAAATTCCTCGGCATAATCAGGATCGCCGTAATGCGGGTTTTTCGGATCGGTTTTGGCTGCCGGATCGTAGTGCGGATTGGGATTTTTTACCCCCACACCATTTGCGTCGATTGAAGGATTGTCATTGTACAACAATAGCGGTTTTTCGTCCCAGTAAAACCAGAGATCTTTAAATTTTTCCTGTTTGTAAATGCGGTCATATAAATCCTGAACCACGGTAATCACTGGTCCGTTGAAAGCCCAAAAAATGAATTTTGGCACCTTATTCCCTTCGGCTTCCATCTTTTGCATGGTACTAAAAGTCACGTCCCATTCATCCCAATAACGAACGGCATTGGTGACATCCATTACCAGCACATCGACCCCGGCGTCGGCCAGCATCGACATGTCCTTCCGGATCACGTACTCATCCTGACTAAGGAAATACCCCATCTCAGGTTCACCCCAGTGATACGAGCCTTCGGTCCAGAGGGGATGCCTGGCATCGAGACGGGCCTTGGGGTCAGCATTCAGAATTTTGGTGACATCGGCCTGATACGGACTTTTAAAACCGGTATGATGTCCCTGGGTATGCCAGGTAATGTAAAAGATCCCGGTCACCCGGCGCTGGTCTGTCCTGACCGG
>CAYWTT010000665.1:0-2158 GCA_964461245.1 uncultured Prolixibacteraceae bacterium
GTTTGTAAATGCAACATAACATCCTTCAGCTGCAAATTTCAGGCAAATCGCCTTTCCGATTCCCCTGGATGCCCCGGTGATATGGCTGTTTTGCCTTCTAATAATTTCATTCTTGAACTTTTAAAATATCACGCAAATATAATTTTTTATGAATGGTATACCCTCATTAACCGGAAAGATTGGCCATTTCTATTCCTAATGCAATGAAAACCAGACTTCAAATATTCAGAATGATAAAGTTTAAGATTCGAATTCCCGGATTTCATGTTGTCCCGGTCCCGGAAATGACGGCCTGTTCAATCAGGGATCCGGGATGGTTCCCTGATTGCTCTGAGCAGCTCCGGTAATATCTCTCCTGCCTTGCCTTTCAGATAAATATCGGTGAGGGTGTGGGTAAACTGCGATTCTTCGGGATTAATTTCAATAATGCAGGCACCTTTTTCGCTGGCTTTCTGGGGAACATAAGAAGCGGGCACCACTTCACCTGTAGATCCGATCACCATACACACTTCGCAGATTTCGGCACTTTCGAATGATTTTTCCCATGCCAGGGAAGGTATTCCCTCCCCGAAAAACACGAAATCGGGTTTGAGGATCTGACCATCATATTTGCAGCAGGGAGGCAGATGGCCAAGATCAACTTCATCTGCGGGGTATTCGGTTCCGCATTTCAGACATACCAGTCTGCTCGAGTTCCCGTGGAACTCATACACATTTTTACTGCCTGCCAGTTGATGCAGATTGTCTATATTCTGGGTTACGATAGCTTGCAGACGTCCGTTTCTTTCCATCTCGGCCAAGGCATAATGGCCGGCATTGGGCTGTGCCTTTCCGAAGAAATCGTAGAAGATCTCCCTGATAACTTTCCAGGCTTGTTCACCATGCTCCAGAAAATAGTTGATATCCAAGACTTCCGGGTCATATTTGCTCCATAAACCCTGTTGACCCCGGAAAGGAGGTATACCGCTTTC
This sequence comes from uncultured Prolixibacteraceae bacterium, assembly GCA_964461245.1. Lineage (GTDB taxonomy): Bacteria > Bacteroidota > Bacteroidia > Bacteroidales > Prolixibacteraceae > UBA1413. The sequence continues at coordinate 972 of CAYWTT010000665.1, forward strand.
CACGCTGATGCCAGCGCCGGTAAAAGCCATGGTATAAGATGAGTTTCTTAACTTTTGGGCGGCCAGTGCTATCTTTTCTTTCATAGTTCTGAGGTAAGGTGTCAGGCAAATATAAAACAGTTAGGGGGAAAACCAAAGTTAATTTTAATATTAAATAAAGACGGGGAGAAGCTTTCAGACCAAGATTAATCTAACCATGTTTTCGAATTTCCTTCTGGCGTCATTTGTGGTATTTTCCGGTTACATGATGCGGAGATGGACTACCGCAAAAATCACTTCTTCCCCACCCTGTTTTATATTATTTTTGTATAAAAATAGCGATGATATGATTGACTCGTCCACCATTTGTGCCGTCTCCTCCCCGCCCGGAACCGGCGGCATTGCCGTTATCCGGCTTTCGGGGAAGGAGGCATTTCCCATTTGCGACCGGATCTTTTTTTCTCACAGGCAGGAATTAAAAGTGAATGAACAACCCGGGGGCACCTTTATAGTGGGTACCCTGAGGGATGAAAATCAGGTCATTGATGAAGTGGTGGTCATTCTTTTCAGATCTCCCCACAGTTATACCGGAGAGGATGTAGTGGAGATTTCATGCCATGGTTCGCTGTACATTCAGCAAAAAATCCTGCAACTGCTCATTGAAAAAGGTGCACGGCTGGCCAAACCGGGTGAATTTACCCAAAGGGCTTTTCTGAATGGGAAGATGGATCTCAGTCAGGCCGAAGCTGTAGCCGATCTGATTGCCTCCACAACGGCGGCTTCGCACAGGATCGCCCTTCAGCAGATGCGGGGCGGTTTTTCAGATGAGATCCGCAACCTGCGGCAGCAATTGCTGGAATTTACTTCGCTGATCGAGCTGGAACTCGACTTCAGTGAAGAAGATGTGGAGTTTGCCGACCGTACGGTACTGAAAGAGCTGGTTAACAGGATTGAGAGGCTTATATACCGTCTGGTCGATTCCTTCAGGCTGGGGAATGCCATTAAGAACGGCATTCCTGTGGCGATTGTCGGGGATACCAATGTGGGGAAGAGTACCCTGCTGAATGCCTTGTTGAATGAAGAGAAAGCCATCGTAAGTGATATTCACGGAACCACGCGCGATGTGATCGAGGATGTGGTCAATATCCACGGAACGGCCTTTCGCTTTTTTGATACGGCCGGCATCAGGGAAACGGCCGATGAGATTG
>CAYWTT010000666.1:0-2153 GCA_964461245.1 uncultured Prolixibacteraceae bacterium
TCCCGTTTTATTCCCTCCTTATTTTCCACATACTGAGGAAACATCTTGTATCAAACACATCTTATTCGGGAATTATGACCAGGGACAATATATCAACCCATATGCCGACATGGTAAAGGGGTATAAAGATTATACCAAATCAATGATTCTTGCCCAATTTGAAGTGAAGCAGGCTCTTGATTCCATTACCCGCGGTTTAAATATTCGTGGGTTGTTTAGCACCAACAGGTACTCATATTTTGACGTTTCGAGGTATTATAATCCATTTTATTACAGTACCACCGGGTACGATAAATACACCAATACCTATCAGTTGTATAACCTGAACCCGACTACCGGAACAGATTATTTGACCTACAAGGAAGGGGATAAAAACATTACGGCAACTACTTATTCTGAAGTTGCCATTAACTACGACAGGACTTTCAACAAACATGGTGTCAGCGGATTGTTGGTTTCAACCATGCGAAATTACCTGAAAGCTAATGCCGGGAGCCTTTCCCTTTCACTGCCTTCAAGAAATATGGGCGTTTCGGGGCGTTTTACCTATTCATATGACAACCGTTATTTTTCAGAATTCAACTTTGGGTACAATGGTTCAGAACGTTTTGCAGAGAAAGAACGTTTTGGCTTTTTCCCTTCGGTAGGGGTTGCCTGGTTTGCATCGAACGAAAATTTCTGGGGAGATGAATTCAAACGTGTTTTTTCAAAGCTGAAGATTAAAGGAACTTACGGGTTAGTTGGAAATGATGCGATCGGTGCTGCAGAAGACCGGTTTTTCTATCTCTCGGAAGTAAATATGAATGCAACAACCAAAGCATTCACTTTTGGTCAGGACTTCAGCTATAATGTGAACGGAGTCTCAATTTCCCGGTATGCCAATGATAAAATTACCTGGGAAACGGCCGCAAAAATGAACATGGGGGCAGAGATAGGTTTATTCAATAAACTGGATATAATGGTGGATGTATACCGGGAACACCGAAAAAATATACTGATGTCCCGGGCAAGTATTCCCACCACAATGGGATTGCAGGCAACTCCTCAGGCCAATATCGGTGAAGCAATCGGAAAAGGAATTGATCTTTCTCTGGACTATAACCAGGTTTTCAAAACCGGATTATGGGTTACAGGCAGGATTAATTTCACCTATGCAACTGGCCGATATGAAGTGTATGAAGATGTGGATAATACATCTACACCGTGGCTGGACCGGGTGGGAAAACCGGTTTCCGAGCAGTGGGGTTATATTGCAGAACGCTTATTTGTGGATGAATATGAAGTAAACAATAGTCCGGTTCAAACCTTTGGCGAGTACATGGGAGGTGATATCAAATATCGTGATATCAACAATGACGGGATTATTTCCTCCTTAGACCAGGTCCCTATTGGTTACCCGACTGAACCAGAGATTATCTATGGATTTGGGTTTTCTACCGGCTATAAAGGATTTGATTTCTCCTGTTTTTTCCAGGGGCTCGGTCGTGAATCGTTTTGGATCGATGCGAAAGCAACATCTCCCTTCATCGATACCGATGGATCAGGCAGCATTATTTCTAAAAATGCATTGTTGCAGGTATATGCCAACGACTACTGGTCGGAAAACAACCGTAACATTTATGCACTGTGGCCCCGCTTGGCCGATCGTATTATTGCCAACAATACACAACTTAACACCTGGTTTATGCGTGATGGCTCATTTCTCCGTCTGAAATCAGTTGAATTCGGGTATTCAATCCCCGATAAGCTGACTAATAGGATTAAAATGAAAAACTTCAGAGTTTATGCAAGTGGCACCAATTTATTGACCTTCAGTAAGTTTAAACTTTGGGATCCTGAAATGAGTGGCAACGGATTGGGCTATCCTATCCAGCGAGTGTTTAACCTAGGTGTTCAACTTTCATTTTAAAATGTACGAATCATGAAAAAGATACACTTAATCATTTTATTGTTGTCGGTTGTTTTATCGTCATGCAGCGATTATCTGGATGTAGTTCCCGACAATGTGGCAACACTCGATTACGCGTTCCTCGATAAGGTCGGTGCCGAGAAGTTTCTGGCGACCTGCTATTCTTATCTGCCTGATTTTGGCAGTCCCGGCGCCGATCCAGCTATCACGGGAAGTGATGAGCTTTGGATTCACGCTGAAGACT
>CAYWTT010000667.1:0-2138 GCA_964461245.1 uncultured Prolixibacteraceae bacterium
ATATCCGACTCAGTTTGAGATAAAAAATAAGTGAGTTTATAAGGATCAACTAATTCAGGTAACAAATATTTCCCGGCAGCGGGGAGACAATCCCTGCATCCCTTTTTCAATAAGTTCTGTTAATTCCGGCTCGGTATACTCCCAGTTGCTGTAATTTTCGGCCGGTCCGTTCATTACCCGGGTCCCAAACTTTTCCTCAATATTAATGTGCTTCAAATGGTTTATTGCCCTGTTTCTTACAGAAGTAAAAAATATGATTTCAGGGAGGTCGTAATTTCAATATTTGCGCTATTCATCCATAACCTGACAAAAAAATCCTGCACAAGATCCTCCGCTACATCCCTGTCGTTCATCCACCGCCTGGTATATGCGCAAAGCCCGGTATAATAAAACCAAAGATAAAATCAAATACTACTTTGTCTTTATTCTTTAGTCCTGATATGATGTACTTTTCATCCAAAAGGCCGGTAATTTGAAGATTCAAACTTACATAAAAAATAATTTTCACAAGCATAGCATAAAAATCCATCCCGCACCGGTACTTGATAAGTTCGGAGCTCAATTATTTCAATTGTAAAAAAACAATAACACGAAACAGTATGCTACCTATGTCAGCATGACCGGTCGGGGATTTACCGGATAAATGCTTGATAATTTGTTACCTGCATAGTTTGGCCAGGGACAGATTATGGGTCCCCTTTAAATACCGGATTACCGCGGCTGACCAGCCGCTGACGGGGATCATGATGAAAACATTTTTGATTTTCCATGATCCGTTTTGAAGAAAAAAAATAGATGCCGATATTTGATACGGATTTCAGAAAATTGAACGTTCATATAAAAATCTCTCAAAATTTGGAAAAGATGAAAGGGGTGCATTTTTATGTCAAGATTTCGCTGTTGTTTGCGATGGGTATCCTGATCCCTTCTTGTGCGGTTAATCCGGTTACGGGGAAAAAACAACTGATGCTGGTATCGGAATCCCAGGAAATTGCCATGGGAATGCAATACGATCCGAGCGTCACGGCCACATTCGGCGAATACCAAGATGCCGATCTGAGCGCATTTATCCAGGCAAGGGGTGATGAGATGGGGCTGATTTCACACCGGCCTAAACTGCAATATCATTTTAAAATTCTGGACACACCGGTTGTCAATGCTTTTGCCGTTCCCGGCGGATATATTTACCTGACGAGGGGCATATTGGCTCAGCTGAACAATGAAGCTGAACTGATTGGTGTAATGGGTCATGAAATGGGGCACATCACAGCCCGGCATACTGCCAGTCAGCAAACCAAACAAACCCTTGGGCAGGTGCTGCTGATCGGCGGAATGATCGCCTCCGAAAAATTCGCCTCCATGGCACAGTATGCTTACCAGGGGATGCAGCTTCTTTTTCTGAAATTCAGCAGGGACGACGAAAGGCAGGCCGACCGCCTGGGAGTTGAATATTCTTCAAAAATCAGTTATGATGCCCACAAAATGGCCGATTTTTTCCAGGTGCTTCAAAAGATGTCGCTTTCGGAATCTGAAGGAGGTGTGCCTACCTTCCTCTCCACCCATCCCGATCCTGGCGACCGCTATAATTCGGTGAATACACAGTCTTCGGAATGGCAGCAAAAGCTGAATTATCCGGATTGGAAAGTCAATAAAGATTCCTACCTGAAGCTGATCGACGGGATCGTTTATGGGGAGGATCCCCGCCAGGGATACGTTCAGGGGACCACTTTCTATCATCCTGAGCTGAAATTCCAGTTTACCTACCCTGCGGGTTGGAAATTTGAGAATTCTCCCATCCAGGTGCAAATGGCTCCTGCCGACGGAAATGCCCTGATCGCTTTCACCTTCGCCCGGGGAAGTTCCTTGCAGATAGCCGCTGACAGCACCCTGCTCAATATGGGACTTACTGTCCAGGAGAAGCAATCGGTCAAAGTAAACGGAATGCCGGCCATTGCCGTGGTTTCCACGCTCTCCGGAACCGATTCCTCAACCGGTCAACAGGCAGCCAATCAGGTGTTGTCCTATTTCTTCGATTTCAACGGCGCCTATTATGTGTTCCACGGAGTCTCTTCGCAGGCCAACTTCAATACCTATGTCAATGCCATGAAATCGACCATGACCTCATTTGCCCGGATCAC
>CAYWTT010000668.1:0-2137 GCA_964461245.1 uncultured Prolixibacteraceae bacterium
GCAATTTTGCCGAAATTGTGGGGGTAACCAAAGTAGAGGGGATCAGCGACGTTTCCCTGCTTGAACACAGTGTCCGCGATGATTTGAACAAAACCGCCCTACGGGTGATGGGTGTGCTTGATCCGTTGAAGGTGACCATCATCAACTTCCCGGAAGATCTCACCGAGGAGATGGAAGCCATCAATAACCCAGAAGATCCCGGGGCCGGAATCCGGATGGTACCTTTTACCAGGGAACTATACATTGAGAGGGAAGACTTCATGGAAAATCCGCCCCATAAATTTTTCAGGTTGGCTCCCGGGAGGGAGGTGAGATTGAGATATGCTTATTTCATTACCTGCCAGGAGGTGGTTAAAGATGCCTCCGGTCATGTGACTGAGTTGCGCTGCACCTACGATCCTGCCTCAAAAGGAGGGAATTCGCCCGACGGGCGCAAGGTAAAAGCCACCATCCACTGGGTTTCAGCGCAACATGCCATCCGGGCGGAAGTTCGGTTATACGACAGGTTGTTCACCATCGAAGATCTGTCGGAAGAGAAAGAGAGGGACTTCAAGGAATTTCTGAATCCTGATTCCCTTCGGGTACTTCCGGACTGCTTTATTGAACCTTCCGTGAAAGATGCACCAGCCCTGACCCATTATCAGTTCGAAAGAGTGGGCTATTTCAATGTCGACCCGGATTCATCCCCTGAAAAGATGGTTTTCAACCGGACCGTGGCGCTGAAGGATTCGTTTTCGAAAGGCAGGCAGCTCTAGCAGCAGTAAGCAGTGGCAGCGGCAGCGGCAGTGGCTGGAAACAGCGGTAGTGGCAGTAGTAAGCAGTGGCAGTACGATGGATTGGGGTGTGAACATTTATTGGGATACACCATAGTTTTTAGTATGTTTTGGGGATGAATTTTTCAGGATTGTTTGCCATTCCGGCAAGCATTTTCCCGGTTTCCAGGTAGGCATCCTGCAACTGCTGATATTCTTTTCCCGAAATGTAGTTACAGGCAAGAGAAAAGTCAAGCCAGACAATGGTTTCACTACACTCACCATCTGCGTCTGTCATTTTGATCGAAAAATACCTTGGATATTTTCTTTTTCTATATCCTTCCCCAATACATGAACAAACCGACCGTGAAGATCGTCTGATCTGGTCAGTTAACGCATACTTTTCTTCTGATGGGAATGTTTTTGACAGAAAATAAATTTCCATTGCTGACTTAAATGCCAATTGATAAACTTTCAAACTTTTAAAACCCTGTTCCATCTTAGACCATTTTTTACAGATTCAAACCTTTAAAACTGCCTCCTTCCGCTGCCCCTGCCCTTGCCTCCTGCCCCTGCCCCTGCCGCTGCCCCTGCCTCCTGCTGCTGCCTCCTGTCGCTGCCGCTACCCTCCCCAGCTTTCCCGGTCCAGACTCCGGTAGTGGATGGCTTCGGAGAGATGGTAGCTTTCCACCCTTTCGCTGCCCTCCAAATCGGCTATGGTGCGTGACACTTTCAATATCCGGTCATAAGCGCGTGCCGACAGTCCCAGTTTTTCCATTGCATTTTTAATCAGCTCTTTACCCGATGGATCCAGTTCAACATATTCCCTGATCATTTTGGAACTCATCTGGGCATTACAATAGATGTCCCTATCCTCTTTATATCGTTCTTCCTGGATAAGTCTGGCCTGGATAACACGGTCCCTGATCTGTTCACTTTTTTCAGAGGCTTCCTTTTCATCCAGTTTCCGGAACGGCACCGGCACCACTTCGAGGTGAATGTCGATCCGGTCATAGAGCGGTCCTGAAATCCGATTGAGGTATTTCTGGACCATCCCCGGTCCGCAGACGCAGTCTTTGCTCGGATGGTTGTAATAGCCGCAGGGGCATGGGTTCATTGAAGCCACCAGCATGAAGCTGGCCGGGTATTCCACCGAGAAGCGGGCCCTGGAGATGACGATCTTCCGGTCTTCAAGCGGCTGCCGCATCACCTCCAGCACGGTATGTTTAAATTCAGGAAGTTCATCGAGGAACAGCACCCCGTTGTGGGCCAGTGAAATTTCTCCGGGCTGGGGAAAGGTTCCTCCGCCCACCAGGGCGATATCGGAAATCGTATGGTGCGGTGACCGGAAGGGGCGTTGAGTCATCAGGGAAGTATCCCTATCG
>CAYWTT010000669.1:0-2125 GCA_964461245.1 uncultured Prolixibacteraceae bacterium
CAAAGCATGGGTAACTCCCTGAAATAACAAACTGAAATCAAAACCTTTATAGCTGGCTCCCAGAGAGAGGCTTCCCATGATCTCGGGCACCAAGGTATAATTTCCGTATGAGACACGGTCTAAATCGTCAATTTTACCATCTTTATTCCAATCCACATATTTTAAGTCGCCCTTACGAACCTGCCCCAGTGTATTACGGGCAATCCCATCCATTACGATCAGGCCGTTGGCAGCATTTACCTCCTGGTCTGTTTCATAAAATCCGGCGTCAAGGTAAAGATTAGGCGCGCCATACGGTCGCCCGGTTTGTTTCTGGTAATCAGGAATACTGGATGGTTCATCCATTTCGATCACCTTATTTCTTGCAAAAGCATATATTCCTTTGATCCAGTATGAAAATTTCCCATAGCTGTCTTTCCACATTGACTCCACTTCGTATCCCTGATTGGACATACGGCCAAAATTAGTAGCCGGGATTAGATCATCAACATATGAAGTATAGGTGCTTCGGGTAATCAAGATATCGGTACGATAATTACGGAAATAATCAAAATTAAGGGAAAATTTGTTTATCAGATTTATTTCGAAGCCATAATTTTGTTTATGATCGATTTCCCACGTAACATCGGGATTTCCATGTTTTAACAGCGAGGCGGTTCCAAATCCCTGTCCTGATCCGCTGGTTCCAAACAGGGGCCCCCCGGTATAGGACATGGTATAGCTGTCCGGAATATAAATGAAACGGTTACTTCCCAGCCTATCATTTCCCACAATTCCATAAGATGCTTTAAGTTTCAGGAAACTGATAAACGGATAATTTTTAATGAAAGGTTCTTCCGAAACAACCCATGATCCCGAGAAGGAAGGGAAAAATCCAAACCGGCTGTTTTTCGGGAAGTTTTCTGATCCATTGTAACCGACATTTACCTCAGCATTGTATTTATTTTTAAAACTGTAGGTAAACCGGCCCACAAATCCCAAGTAACTTACCGGAATCTCGTTATAGGCTGATTCCACGTAATACTTTTTACTTTGGTTGTATAAAGCCAGTGCTGTGAAATAGTGTTTCTGTGCAAGTGTTCTTTGCCAGTCAAGCGAAGCTTCAAAATACACATTCCTGTTTCTTGATTCAATTGACTTGCTATACCCCAATTCACTATTGGTACTTAATCTCTTAAACCTGATGGTTTCCTCGGTTACCCCATCCCCGTTTTCATCCAACAATAGACGCTGCGGAGCCCACTCTTCCACATTTTTCCTTTCTCTGCGGAGTGTTAAACGGTAAAAACTGTCGTATCCATATTTCGCATGAACGGCCAATCCCTTGGTAAGAAAATCCAGTTTATGGTTCAAGCCAAACATGAAATTCAAATCACTGTCATAATTGTTCCGGTAGCCATAAGCAGCCACATATTTCAGCGGAACTTCCCATCCTTCCACTTTGTATATTTTCCCATCGACCCAACCGGCACCAGCCATAGGTGGGGCTGACCACATCCAACGAAAGAACTGCCAGTCTTCGTCAGACGGTGTGCCCCTCTTTGCAGTGGGTGAATTGATATTTTTAATGCTCCCCGATAAATTAATGGAAGCGGTCATCATATCCGTCACATCAATGTCCAGGTTTGACCGGAAATTATACCGTTTAAAATTGTCGGTATTATCATATCCCTGATTAAAATCTTTCCAGATTCCTTGCTGGAACAGATACCCTGTAGAGATATAATACCTGGTCCGCTGAGTTCCGCCCATAATGTTCAGGTTGTAACGCTGCTGAGGAGAGATATCCCTCATCATTTGATCCTGCCAGTCAGTATTGGGATAAAACCAGGGATCATCACCGGTCCGGTAATGTTCAATCGCCTGATCCGAGAATTTTACATTCTGGGGATTAACACCATCATTCATCTGAGCTTCATTATATAAAAGCGCATATTCATAACTGTCAAGGAACTCTGGCAACCGGGTGGGTGTTTGAATACCATATTCTGCAGCAAAGCTCACCCTGGCAGGCCCGTCTTTCCCTCTTTTCGTGTTGACCAGTATGACTCCGTTTGCACCGCGCACCCCAAATACGGCCGTTGAGGAAGCATCTTTCAGAATGGTAACCGACTCTATCTCGTTG
>CAYWTT010000670.1:0-2117 GCA_964461245.1 uncultured Prolixibacteraceae bacterium
TAACGCCGATGTGATCGTGCTGGCCAGCCCGGTATATTTTTACACCATTGACGGTCAGATGAAAACTTTCCTTGACCGGACCGTGCCCCGTTATCAGGAAATCGCCGGCAAAAAATTGTATTATATCGTGACGGCGGCTGATACGGAAGTGGCTAACCTGGAACGAGCGGTAGAATGTTTCCGCGGCTACGCCGATTGTTTGCCGGGTGCCGAAGAAATAGGCGTGCTTTACGGAGCCGGTGTATGGCAAAAGGGCGAGATCGTGGGCAAGCCTGCCGCTAAACAAGCCTATGCCATGGGCAAGAATCTATAAATGTTTTTACCGATACTTGACCGGAGACAATTCTGCCTCCGGTTTTTTATATCCAATGATAAATAAATTTATTGATAAATTTATAGATATATTATATAATAAAGTCAGAGGTGATAACGATGGCTGTTTTAAAAACTACGATGGATATGTTCGTACCCATTTCCAGATTTAATAAAGGTGAAGCCGGGAAAATTTTTAAAGAAGTTGCCGAGAAAGGTATGAAGATTGTCTTAAAAAATAATGAGCCGGAATGCGTGCTTCTGGATCCTAAAAAATATGACGAGATGGTAGCAAGGCTCGAAGATTACGAATTATATCTGGAAGCGGAACGCCGGATGCAGGACGCAGACCGAAAATTTGTAGCGGCTGAAGATGTTTATAAAAAAACCGGCATCACGGAAAAGATGGTGGCAGATACTAAGGATGTGGAACTGGATAAGCAAAAATAACGAGTTGAAAGGAGTGGAGATTCGGTATGGCAGAAAGCCAGAATATCGAGTGGAAAGAATCCTGGCGAGATGAATATCTGAGATGGATTTGTGGTTTTGCCAATGCTCAAGGCGGCAAAATATATATTGGCATGAATGACAAGGGGAAAGTTGTAGGCGTTACAGGAAGTAAAAAATTATTGGAAGATATACCAAACAAGGTACAGACAACCATGGGTATTATTGTTGATGTAAATTTATTTACCACCGGAAGTAAAGATTATATAGAAATTATTGTGAATCCTAGTTCTTATCCTGTGAGTTACAAAGGGGAATATCATTATCGTACAGGAAGTACGAAGCAACAATTGAAAGGCGCGGCACTTACGGAGTTTTTGGTTTCCAAGACAGGGTATAAATGGGATGCTGTCCCTGTAGATAACATTAAAGTCGAAGACCTGGACCAGGAAAGTTTTAATATTTTTCGCAGAGAAGCTTTGCGTAATGGTCGTATGTCTAAGGAAGATTTGAATCTGACTAATGAACAACTATTAGAAAACCTTGGTTTAATCACAGAAGGAAAATTAAAACGCGCAGCAGTCATGTTATTTTTTAGAAAACCTGAAAAACTTATAGCAGGCAGCTATGTAAAAATTGGTAAGTTTGGCAAAGGTGCTGACCTGCAATACCAGGATGAATTACATGGATCGTTAATCCTGATTGCAGATAGGTTGGTAGAACTTATTTACCTAAAATATTTAAAAGCTGCTATCCACTATGAGAAGGAAATTAGGATTGAAACGTATCCTTTTCCGCGAGAAGGCGTACGGGAGGCAGTGTTCAATTCCTTGATCCATTGTAATTGGGCTGATAGTATTCCTATTCAGATTAGGATTGAGGATAATGCAATGTATATTAGTAATTGTTGCATCCTGCCGAGCAATTGGACGGTAGCAACGCTGATGGAACGCCATAAATCAAAGCCATACAATCCAGACATTGCAAACACTTTTTTTAGAGCAGGTTATGTGGAAGCCTGGGGTCGCGGGATCCAAAAAATTTGTGAAGCTTGTGAACAGCATGGTTCACCAAACCCTGAATATAATATACTTGGCAGCGATATTACTGTAAAATTTACGGCACGCCAAAGCGCCAAAATTTTAAAGCGCCAAAATGGCGCTTTAGATGGCACTTTGGGTAATAATATTATAGAGGCTATGAAATCTAACCCCAACATAACACTAAAGGGACTTACTGAGAAAACAACATTTTCTAGGAGAACAATACAGCGTAAACTGGCAGAACTTCAAAATGAAGGTGTCCTTGAACGTAAAGGTGGAAAACGTTATGGTTATTGGGAGATCCATGACGAATAA
>CAYWTT010000671.1:0-2116 GCA_964461245.1 uncultured Prolixibacteraceae bacterium
TTCCTGTAATTGACCGTATTTACCGATCCGGTATGGTGCCAGCTTTTCCAGTTTCTTCCTTACTTCTTGGGCAAAATCCAGGTCTGCACCGAGTATTTCAGTACAGGAAATAGCAATTTTAAAAAGGGAGCGGATGATTTCATGGTCCATGGTGGGACCGGCTACCAAACCTCCGTTCTCGGGAGAATTGGAAGGTGTACTGATCAGAAATCCTGTATTGGGATCAGGGATCAGAAAATCGGTAAAAAATTGCGAAGCTCCCTTGATCAGTGGCCAGGCTTCATTGCGCAGAAATGCGGTATCCCGGTTATACTGGAAATGTTCCCACAGATGATGGCATAACCAGGCTCCACCTGTGACCCAGATCCCGTGGTTGGAAGCATTGATCGGTGCAGTCCCCCTCCAGAGATCGGTATTGTGGTGCAGCACCCAACCCCGGGCGTTGTAATGGGCTTTGGCTGTTTTTTCACCTTCCTCGGCTACCTCTTTTGCCAGTTTGAACAAAGGGGCGTGGCATTCGGAAAGGTTCAGTATCTCGGCTCCCCACATGTTCATTTCCGTATTGATGTTGGTGGTGTATTTACTTCCCCACGGCGGTTTCATCTGATCGTTCCAGATTCCCTGCAGATTTGGTGGATTGGTCCCTTTTCTTGAAGAAGACAATAATAAATAGCGACTGTACTGGACATACAAGGCTGCCAGATCATTGTCAGGAGACTGCTTAACACCAACTATTCGCACATCTGTAGGCAATTCCCGTTTTTCTGCACCGCCAAGGTCTATCGAAAAGCGGTTGAACAGATTCGTATAATCTTTGATATGTTTGTTTTTTAAAGATTGGTAACTTTCCTTTGAGATCTGTTGCATATAATGGGCACATCCGGTTTCCGGATCTGCAGTTACTTCTTTGTGGTTTTTGTAACTGGTAGCAGCTACTAATTTTAATACAGCTTCATTTGCCTGGGTTACAACCATACTATCGGAATTCACCATGAGCCTGCCGCCTTTTATTTCGGTCGTTAACCATGCACTCCCTTCGAGAACGCCATCCTCCACTTTAACATACAGAGCCAGAGTGTTTTCATTGATTTTACGGAGAGAATGGATGGGATGGGGCGAGGTAAGCTTTGCTTGAAAGCTGATCATACCTTTGCAGTCAGCTTTAAGATGGATAATTACTGCTTCATCTGGGTGTGAGGCAAAATACTCCCTTTCAAAACGGATTCCGTTAACCGAATAACATACTTTGGATAAGGCTTTGGACAGATCGAGTGAACGCCGGTAATCCGAGAATTTCTCATGTCCCGGAAAGGAGATCAATATATCACCAAATGGCTGATAATCAGCTTCATATTGGGGAGGGAAAGGCGATTTACCTCCTGGAACGGCACCCGGGTAATCATCTTCCCAAGCTCTTCTTCCCATGAAAACTTCACCTGCCAGCTTTTCTGCCTCAGCTTGTTTCCCGTCAAAGAGCAGCTGCCTGATTTCGGGCAGGTATCTGTACGCTCCATCCCGCTGATATTCCCGCGGGTAGCCATCCCATAAAGTCTCTTCATTGAATTGCACATGTTCCTGCCCGGGGTGGCCGAAAATCATGGCACCCAGTCTGCCGTTACCGACAGGCAGAGCTTCCGTCCATAGGTTGGCCGGTTGTCTGTACCAGAGTTCGTTGGCTGGAGACAGAGTCTTCATGCTGCTACCCTGGATCAGGAGCAACAGTAAAAGGGAAAGCGAAAATAGGGTGATTCTGTTCAGGTTCATAATTTATTATTAATCAGTTATTCCGGTATTCGTATCTTATTCCTGCAATCCCGGGAGGTTCCGGTATACCCAACGGAACAACAAAATAGGAGTCATTCCATAATTTCAGAATGGGATTTGTTTTTCTAAGTTCGAACCAGTTTTTATCTCCCTGTGGATCGGGAAATCCCCCACTGCCGGTAAAGCTTCCGGGGCCGACCCTGATAAGTTCACCTCCAGGGTGGTGATGTGGTCCCAGCAGATTCCGGAGAGACCCTGCAAGTGTAATCTTCAGTTCATTCTTTCCGCTTTTTAAGGCGCTGGTTATTTTGGATTTCCAGGGTGACCAGGTCAGCGTGTCAGTGATCATTCC
>CAYWTT010000672.1:0-2116 GCA_964461245.1 uncultured Prolixibacteraceae bacterium
GCGCCTTGCTCAGGTCAGGATTGGGTGTTTACCCCCCCGGCATAAGCTGGATCAGGTCGGAAACCGAGCTGGCCTGAAGGTGATCGATGGCCTGCCTGGAGATGTTGGATGCCGTAGCCTGGCCGGCCTTGCTCTCGCGCGCCACCACCGACACTTCATCCAAACGGAAGTTGCTGCCGGCTAACCGGAAATCTGCCTGCAGGGCTTTCCCCGCTGTCAAAATCAGCGTGGTATCCAGGCTTTCCATTCCCAGACATTGTATCCTGATGTTCACCTTCCCGGCAGAGAGTTTGGAAAAATAAAACTCTCCCGAAGGATTGGTGATCGTTACGGCACCCTGGGGCGTAACCTGTACGGTGGCAAATTCAACCGGGGTGGAAGGTGCTCCTTTCACCGTGACTTTTCCCAGTAAGCTTGCGAAGCCGGAACTTGCCTGAGCCTGCGCACGCATCTGCAAACCAAGGCAAAGCAGGAGAAACAACGCAAATAGAATTCGAATTTTGGGTTTCTTCATAGCTGTCATTTTTTATAGAATGGTTATTTAAGTCTTGTAATGGTTTTTATCAGCTCTTTTCTGACTACTTCGTTTTTCTCCCCGTTCAGCTGATCCTGACAGAATTTTATAATCTCACTCTTTCGGTAGTTATAAGTAAACCAACCGAAAGCTTCCACCAGCGTCACCTTCTGCTCTGGATCACTTAATCCGTTATAATATTTGAAAAGCGTTTCCAAATGGGAGGCATCACAACTGTTTCTCAGCGCAGTGACGGTGAATTTCTTTGCTTTTACCTTCACATCCGGGTCCAGCAGATCATTAAACTCCTTATCCCTGCTTTCCAGACTTTTTTTCAGGCTTTCCATTTCTTTCGCCTTGTCCTGGTACCAGATCCCCTGCTTCCCTTTAATGGACCTTTCATAAGCAGCAACCGTCTCCTCCAGGGGATACACATCGGATGCCCCTTTCAGCTGAAATTCAACCCGTTTCGATACCCCGGGCTCATTTCTTAGGGTGAAGATATCATCAATCAAAAGGGGTGAGCCGTTCAACCCGGCATATAATGAACTTAATCTTCTGAGCAGCTCATAACTGTCATAAAGACCGAGCCTTATGGAGCTGACCAGATTTTTATCGGCTGCACTTCTGATAAGATTAAAAGCCATCATCCTCACTGTGGCCCTGTTTTCCTCCTTCTGTAAGGAGAAAAGCTCATCGGTAGTAATGGCTTTGTTCTGCCATAGCATTTTCATGGCCAGCGATTTGATCTCGGGATTAGGATTGGTCATCATCTTTCTCCAGAACCGGATATCTCCCTTCCGAAGCGTCAACGCTTCATTCAGATCGTATTTTCCATCCTGACTGTCTGAAAACCGGTAGGTCGGATCACCGATCAGGTGAGATTCTAATGTCTGCTGCCCTTTTGCCCAGTTTCCAACCGAAACCCCCAGGTCGAGTAAGCCCGCCAGTTGATTGGTCCAGGTGTCCTGGAGCGTGTTCACCGAATTCCCCTTCACGACCACCGTGGAACCCGGATTAAAAATATAGTGCCCGCTGATATAGTCATCCAGATGGAAGGATCCGTTGAAACAGGCGTCAAACAGGATAACCTTCGCGTTCGATTCATAACCATACAGGTCGGGGATATGCACATCCAGTGCAGCATCCGACAGGCTGTCTTTTTTCATTATCTCCGGATTGAACGCATCGCTTACCCATGAAACGGGCACCTGGTAGTTTTCCATGTAATATTGCTTGGATGCCGTGGTATCCTCAGCATTCCTGATCTTTCCCCTGAAAAACTTCCTGGCCTGGTCAATCCAAACCTGGGTGCTGGAAGAGATCGGCGATCCGTTCATCAGTTGTTCGTCTTCCGCTCCGTGGTGATGCAGAATGGCAAGGTCAAGGTCCTTTCTCGCCAGTTCGGCCAATATCCGGTATTTCACATTATCGTCATAGGTGTAATCAATGTAGTTTACCGATTTTTCAGGTCGCCTGAGGAAAGGGAACTGCTCCGCCAGTGTAAACTTTTCGTCAATCCTTGCAATCATGCAGTCGGAATTGTAACTGTGACCGGCATAATAGCTTATCTGGCCCATCGGGTGGATCTTCTCTTTCTCG
>CAYWTT010000673.1:0-2107 GCA_964461245.1 uncultured Prolixibacteraceae bacterium
TAGGATGGGCTCTGGGCTTATACCTGCTTGCCGCAGCGGTAATCCTGGGTACAGGTAAAATACTGTCCCGGCTGATGATCGGGGAACCGGTGGAACTGATCATGCCAATGCCCGACTATAAAGTTCCCGGGCTTGTAACTATTCTTTACCAGACCTGGGATGCGCTGAAGGAGTTTGTGTATATTGCCGCGCCCATAGTTATTGTTTCAGGAATTTTCATACAGGCTATCAACCTGGCAGGATGGATGCCGGCGATTTCTTCCTTTCTGGACCCAGTCACCGTGCATTGGCTGGGCCTTCCGTCGGTTACAGGCATATTGCTTATCTTCGGTATTCTGCGTAAAGAATTGATCCTGGTCATGCTTGCTGCTTATCTGGGAACAACC
The DNA here is from genome assembly GCA_964461245.1 of uncultured Prolixibacteraceae bacterium. GTDB lineage: Bacteria > Bacteroidota > Bacteroidia > Bacteroidales > Prolixibacteraceae > UBA1413. The sequence goes on from CAYWTT010000673.1 coordinate 387, forward strand.
AGTTTTTCTGAAGTCCTTACCCCGCAGCAGATGATCACCCTCGCCGTGGTCAGCATGTTTTACGTCCCCTGTGTGGCCACCATTTCAGTACTTTGGAAAGAATACGGATGGAGAAAAGCCCTGTTTATCTGCATCCTTGAAATCCTGTTTGCCATTGTCCTGGCAGGTTTGGTCAGGAGAATGGTGGATTTTATTTTCTAAATTCAGTTAACCGCTTTCAGATTGCCGTTAATTCTTTCCTCTTTTTTTTCAAGGTGTTTACATATTCTGAAGCGGCAAGGGCTGCAATGGTCCCGTCCCCAACTGAAGTGGTAACCTGCCTGAATTTTTTTGCAATGCTGTCTCCGGCTGCAAAAACACCTTCCAGGGTGGTCGACATATCGCTCTTTACTACGATTTCCCCCCATGGATTAAGGTCAATCCTGTCCTTCAAAAAACCGGTATTGGGAATATATCCGATAAAAATGAAAGCTCCGTCCGTTCTGTAGTTTTTGATTTTGCCGGTCTTCAGGTTCCGGATATCCACACTTTCCAGATTTTCTTTCCCATGGAAAGCGGTCACGACTGACTCAAGAATGAAACTTATTTTCGGATTGGATTCTGCCTCTTCAATGGCATGTTCGAAGGCCTGAAAATGGTCAAACTGGTGAACGATCGTCACTTTTGACGCATATTTTGTGAGGGAGACAGCTTCTTCAATCGCTGAATTCCCTCCGCCGACGACGATGATCTCTTTTCCGGTGAAGAAATCCCCGTCGCAGGTGGCGCAATAGGAGATGCCTCTGCCTTTGAAAGTCTCCTCTCCTTCGGCTCCTATGGTACGCGGTCTTCCTCCCGGAGCGAGAATAATAGTGTCGGATGTATATTCTATGCCGTCAGTCAGCGTTATTTTTTTGATTTCTCCGGAAAGATCCAGCTCAGCGACAGAGATATTTGATTTTATTTCGCAGCCAAAGGATTTTGCCTGCTTTTTCATGATGTTGGAAAGCTGGTACCCGCTGATGCTTTCAACTCCCGGATAATTTGCGATCTGGTGTGTGAGAACCATTTGGCCGCCCACCGTTCCTTCATTTACAATGAGCGTCCTGAGTTTTGCCCGGGAAAGGTAAATGCCGGCGGTCAAACCGGCAGGACCTGCACCGACAACAATTGCATTAAAATGATTTGTGGGAACCATCATTCACGCATTTACCGTCTCAGAGAATTCTTTGTCAAGAATGGACTTAACCTGTTGCTTGGTCTGGATGCTCGAAGTGGCTTTTACCACTTTGCCGTTCCTGTAATAGATGGTAAAAGGAATACCCATAAATCCTCTTACCTCCGGTAAGGAGCGAATAACATATGATTCAGGATTATCAAATTCCATATCATAAAACTGAACATGTTTGTATTCCTCTTCAAGTTCCTCGGCAATGCCATAAACAGGGATGCACATGGGCCCCATACGGCCGCAGATTACCATTACGTTTTCATTCTGGCTGATGATCCTGGCATGGTCCGCCGCTGATTCGATGTGTTTTAAATTTGTGTACAACATAACTCTTCGTTTTAAAAAATTTCTGCAGCAAAGTTACGGAGGCGCTCTGTTTTTCCGAAGAAATACCATCCCGGACAAAACAACCTTTAAATTGAAGTAGGACAACTTTTTTATCGATCCGGATTAATTTTCCGACGGTTTTAAACAAGCTGTTATTCTTTTCCATCCTGGATTGGCCTCATTC
>CAYWTT010000674.1:0-2105 GCA_964461245.1 uncultured Prolixibacteraceae bacterium
CGGGTAATAAGGTCAGTACTGACCAGTTAAACAGGTTAACCGAAGCAGGGGTGAAAGTGGAATACTGAAACTGCCTATTTACCCAAGTTGGTCCTGAATGCAGGCTTCAGAGAATTCAGAAATTCTTCGTTCAGCGAAAATCCGGAAAAAAAGACCACTCCCCGGGTTCCCGCCTTACGGGCAATCTCTATTTCTTCTTCCAGAATTTCCTTGGTAATCTTATTGTGTGAGGTTACAATTCCGATCCCGGCATAAACCTCGCAACCGGAATCCGCATTTTGAACCGCCCTGGTAATATATTCCCTGAACAAATCAGTGTCGTTGGTGTAAAGCATGGGACATACAAAATCGATAATCCCCTGGCGGACCCATTCTCCCCAGTTCTGTCCAATTTCAACCGGCGAAATATCGACATTAGGAAAAACATCGGCTCCAAGCACCAGCTTCCGGTTTGTTTTTTTTATGAATTCATACGCCTCCCTCACAAAGGCTGTGATCTGCTTCTCGTTCCATCTGATCCATTCGCACCAGAGCATACTTCCGCTGTCATGGGAGTCGTCAAGCGGAGAGCGTCCCCATTCCTCTCTGAACAGGGCACAGGTGATGCTGTCGTAACTGAACCGTTGGTTAACAGGGAACCGGGCATAATCCAGATGTATCCCGTCAATATCGTATTTCATCGCTTCAGCAATTTTCCCAATCCAGAATTTCCTTACTGCCGGCAGCGCCAGATTGTAATTGGGGTATATCTTACCATCGATATCCCGGATCAGCCAATCAGCATGCTCTTTCATCGCCTGCTCACGATTCAGATCATGTCCCGGGCAAAATACGGGATGGATTCCTATCCCTCTTTTATGACCTTCCTCAATAATTACCTGAAGATAGTCCCAGGCAAGATGATTCTCCTCCTGAAGGGTGTAATAACAAAAGAGATTATTGATCCCGGTTTCCGCATAGGAATCGAATAAAGCAACAATCTGCTTTCTGGCAGTTGCTTCATCCTGGTCAAATTTGGTCTGATGGAGCCAGACTGCCCTGAAGTCTTTGGTTCTCTTTTCTGCTGCAACACGGTCATGCGATTGGGCAATGATTGTGTTCATTAAAATCAGGCTGATCAGCATCAGCCGTTTCACCGCTTTTCCCATTTTTTTTTGATTGCTTCATTCAAACTTACACAAAATCCTGCTTATGGAAGTGCTGTATTTTATATAAGTTTGAAGGAATATTTCCCGTCCGAAATTATATCTATGAAAATTTACCTGGATTACAACGCCACCACCCCTGTTGACAGGGAAGTGGCACAGGCCATACAACCTTACCTGAACGAAATTTACGGGAATCCTTCCAGCTCACACAGCTTTGGAACGGAAGCTGCCCAAGCCGTGGAAAACGCCCGGAAACAGGTTGCTGCGCTGATCCGCTGCGAACCGCAGGAGATCATTTTTACCAGCGGAGGATCGGAATCCAATAATCTTGCGATCAAAGGATTCGCCTATGCCCACATGCACAAGGGGAACCATATCATTATCTCATCGGTGGAGCATCCGGCGGTGACTGAAGTGTGCAGGTATCTCGGGGAAAAGGGATTTGGTGTCTCCATTATTCCGGTGGATGAATATGGCATCATTCAACTTGATAAACTGGAAGCGGCGATCACCCCTAAGACCATTCTGATTTCTGTAATGCACGCCAACAACGAGATCGGAACAATCCAGCCCATTGAAGCGATATCGGGAATAGCCCGGAAACACCATATTGCCTTTCACACCGATGCAGCCCAGTCGGTGGGCAAATTTCCCGTGGATGTGCACAAAGCGGGTGTAGACCTGCTTTCTGTGGCTGGGCATAAACTTTATGCCACAAAAGGGATCGGCGCATTGTATGTACGTGAAGGGATATACCTTGAAAAACTGATTCACGGCGCCAGCCATGAGCAGGACAGACGTGCAGGAACAGAAAATGTCCCCGGGATCGTCGGACTGGGTAAAGCCTGCGAAATTGCATTGAGTGACCTGGACCGCCACAGGTCGCATATGGAGCGGATGCGGAATTTGCTGTACCACAGCCTCCGTGAAAAAAATCCTGAGATAAGGCTGAACGGC
>CAYWTT010000675.1:0-2103 GCA_964461245.1 uncultured Prolixibacteraceae bacterium
AGGATTTCGTGTAGTCACTTCAATGGGATCAGGTGGAAAGCTGGATCCGGAAAAGGTAAGGATTGCCGATCTTTCCGCAACGCACGATTGTAAGCTGGCCCGGATGGTTCGCAAGAGATTGCACCGGCTGGGTATCCGGAATGGGATTACGGCTGTTTATTCTCCTGAAGAGGTGCCCGAATCAGCGATTCGTCTCGAACAGGGTGTCAATAAAATATCCACGGTGGGTACCATATCTTATATGCCCCCGGTTTTCGGTTGTTTTATAGCCAGTGTGGTGATCAGGGAATTAACGGAAGATCTGTTTGAAGCAGATGAATCAGGTTCACCGGCAGGTGCTCAGTGATGGAAATCCACACCTCATTTGCCCCGGAGGATACAATAAAGCATTTTAATTATTAAATTTGATTCTTTACCCGACAGTTATGACTAAAGACTGGAAAGACCGGCTTGGTGTAATATACAGTACAAATCCTGATTTCAGTTTTCAGAAGGAGGAAAATGAAAGACCAGCCACTTTACCTCCGGAAAAGCAAAACCTGAAGGTGCAGCTTGATAAGAAGCAGCGCAAAGGAAAAACCGTGACACTGATCACTGGATTTGCCGGAAGGGATGAAGATCTGCAATCTCTGGCCAAGATACTGAAGACCCGATGCGGAGCCGGGGGAACGGCTAAGGACGGTGAGATATTAATCCAGGGTGATTTTTGCAGTAAAGTGATGGATATACTCAAATCATCGGGATACAAAGCAAAAAGAAACGGGGGATAGTCCCAGCATTAGCGTTTCATACGTCATTATAGGTTATTTGCGCTGCGCACGTCAGTGAGGGTCATTCTATATGTGGTCAATGACGCCAAGCACCCGATGTCGAAGGCAGCTTTCGCCGTAAATTCTCAGATCAATTCTTTTACGAAGTACCAGGTCATCATTCCCGAAGCAATCAGTTTCAGCAAAATGCCAGTTATGAAACCAGCAAATGAACCGAAGCCGGCTTTCATGGCATGTCCCGATCTCTTTCCGGCGCTCAGCTCACCGATGACGGCACCAATGAAAGGCCCCAGGATAATTCCGAAAGGAGGGAAAACAAAGAGACCCAGAATCAATCCGATCACACTTCCCCAAACACCTCTCCGGGTTGCGCCGAATTTTTTTGCTCCCCACACCGGTACCAAGTAATCGAGAAGGGAAACCACTACCGTTACGATCAGCCAGGTCAGTAAAACGCGACCCGAAAACTGGTGCTTTTCAGTAAAATGAAGGAAGAGAAGAGCGACATAACTCAGGGGAGGCCCCGGAAGGGCAGGGAGCACACAGCCTGCCAGTCCGGCAACCAGGAGAAAAAAACCCGCTATTACGAGCACGGTATCCATAGCTTTTGTTTTAAAGTTTTTCTCCTGTCTTTGCCCTTGCCTCCGGTTTCTTTTGGGTCAGCCAGAACAGGATGAAAAGGGACATAACAACCAGAAAAGCACTGACCATTAGCACCTCCGGAGTATGAACCGATGCCAAGGGACTCTCCCTGATCTGCCTGTCAAAAGTAATGAAGAGCAGTACAAGCAGGTTGTTCAGAGCGTGTCCGGCCATGCAGAGGAGGAGATTGTGGGTTCTTACCATCATCCAGCCCAGGATGATTCCCAGAAAAAAGGTAGCTGTAAACTGCCAAGGGTTCAGATGGAACAGGGCAAACAGAAGTCCCGAAAAGAATACAGCCGTGCCCTTTGAATAATTTCGCATCAACCCGTGCATAATTACCCCTCTGAAAATCGACTCCTCCACCACAGGGGCAATGACTACCACTTTCATAAAAGCCCCCCAGAAACCGAAATCATTTTCAAAAATCTTGTCAAACAATTCCCAAAACCAGCCAGGAGGCGGTATCACCGCTTCAACCCATACGTTCACCACCGTGAGCAACTGCTGCAGGCCCAGGAATAAAAGCCCCAGAACCGGAATGACCAATAAATTGAACCTTTTCAGCGGGAAAACCTCCCGAATGGGATTTCCGGTTTTTTTATATCCGTACCAGAGAATGAAAAGCACTGAGCCCACTCCCAGAACGATTTTTTTTACAGGGTTGTACAACAGATCCGAGTCCCTGCAA
>CAYWTT010000676.1:0-2100 GCA_964461245.1 uncultured Prolixibacteraceae bacterium
AACCTGATAAATATAGCAGTGGTCAACCAAATAACCATTACAGCTACCCCATATTTGGATTGCGTTACCGTACCGGGTCGTACCGCCCTGTATGGAACCACCGATCCAACCTATTTCGCAGTTTGTAACTTTTAAACCATTTCTATTTATTGCATGGATCGCAAGTGAACCTCCGTACTTGAGGCATAAATTATCGATCAATACATTATGACTCTTTGTTCTGATTATTTCATTGTCGAGGCAGAACTCAATAGATGAATAACGATCAGCCGGATTCCCTTCCGTTGAATAGAGAAATACTCTCTTATCGTCAATACTATGATACATTTCAAGGTCATTTTTCAGTTCATTCAATGAACCGGAAAAACCATCAATACCAATCACTTTTTTGTATGAACAAGCCTCCCCTTCATTGAATACCAACACACCTGCGTCATATTCAATTTTCTGGTCATAAACATACACATTGGGGATATTGGTTGTTTTCCAGTTTTCTTTTACAGAATAATTCTGAGGCGAACCGTATATTTTAGGTTTATTTCCTTTACCGTAAGCGGAAAAGCTAATCTCCGCTTTGACTATTATATTTCCTCTCCATGTTCCACCCCGTTCAAAAAGCACGGTACTCCCCGGGGAAAAATCTGTATTATTAATCTTGTCGATTGTTGCCCAGGCATTTTCAGGCGACTTGCCCGAATTATTATCATTCCCGCTATTTGATACATAGTAAGTAAGGCCTGTTGCGATAATAGTTGTTTTTGAATTCAGGATTTCCTGCTTCAATGCCATCGCATGCGCATCTACATCTGAAATGGATTTAACTTTATATTTGGCTTCATTGGTTTCTTTTCCTGCATCATCTGAGAGATTGGAGGCCTTACATGAAACGATTGATAATGCAAATAACAGCAACCAAAATATGTGAATTGTTATACTTTTTCCCATCCGCTTAAAATTTTTCATATCCTCCGTTCATCACGTTTTTTACAGCACTCAGGTATCCATATCCGTTGAGCATGTCGGGTTCGATGTAACTGCCTTCCACCCATTCGTTCCAGGCATTGATCACAATAATCTTTGGCTGATCAGGATGGCTGTCGGCATATTCTTTCGCCTTTTGCAGGTAAGCCCCAAAACTTTCCGGGGTATTATGGTAATGAACAACCTTTTCCTTTCCATATTGAGGGTAACGGGGTGTATTGTCCCAGCCTATCGACACACACGGGAAAAATGGGATATCCAGTGCCGAATCCCATCCGTTTCTTAAATTAGTTGCATGTTCTCCGTACCTCAGGTAGTCTTCATCCCTCTTGCCTGCCATGTTATACATTGTTACGCTGTTTACCCCCAGGGCTTCTACCACTTCAGACACCGAAGCATCTACTCCCGAAAAATAGGGGGCACCATTCTTCTCTCCTCCAACCAACTGTAGGTGTAATCCCGGAAAGCCTGCTATTTTTACCTCTTCCCTAAAATAATCAAGCGCTTTTGCTGTTTCTTCCAGATTATTGTTGAAGCCCTCTACCAGGTTACCAAGACTATAAATTGAAAAAACAGGCTTGCCTTCAATCTTTAAATAGTTCGGACGTTTAAAATACTGGTTGATAATCCGGATGACAATCGTCTTGTAGTTTTTCCAGTCCACTTCACCGTTCCAGATAAGCGAATCAGTTTTGTAACGATAATGATTCCACATGTTACCCGGTACATCGTGGTTAGCCCACATGATGTAAAAATTTGCCTTCTCATTGTTAATTGCCCCAAGAAACCCTAAATCAACTGCTTCTTCCAGAAAAGGTTTGCCATCGTACCAGTACCAGTCGAAAATAAATGTGTTTATACCGTGAGAGATGGCTGCTTCAATCTTTTGTTCCCAAGCTTTTGGGTCATCATCCATCTTATACCCCCATAAAGGGATTCGGGGTTGGTAGTGCCCTTCGAAGCGGGGATTCCCTTTTTGGATCATCTCCCATTCACCAAAACCTTCGCCCCATAACTTTTCCCGGCTCATTGGTTCGTCGTGGCATGATGGCCAAACATAGGCAGCAACAATATATTCTCCGTTATTCTTTTTATCACCTATCTGGTCACAACTACTTA
>CAYWTT010000677.1:0-2097 GCA_964461245.1 uncultured Prolixibacteraceae bacterium
GTCACACCCTGGATGGCATTTAACCGGGCCCGGCATTATCAGTATTATCCCTTCGGAAATATCGGCCACACCCACCTGGCAGCCCTCAGTGATCCTGCTGTAAGCAAACCGTTTGCGGGATATTTGAGGGAGGGGCTGGAAGTAATCCGCCAGCGTGCCGCGAAAGATCCCTTCCGGATCGGGATTCCTTTTATCTGGTGTTCCAATAACCTGGTCGCCGCCACGGCCACCCAGGCCAGAATGTACCACGATATCACCGGAGACCGGAGTTTTGAAGAGATGGAAGCAGCTCTGCGCGACTGGCTTCTCGGATGCAACCCATGGGGCACTTCGATGATTTGCGGCCTGCCTGAAAAGGGAGACTCCCCTGAACGGCCCCATTCCTCAATCACCGTGCTTACCGGCGCCAATACTGTGGGAGGCCTGGTTGACGGACCGGTGTATGCCGGCATTTTCAACAGCCATGTCGGAACTTCCGTCCTGAAGAGTGATCCTTACCGGGATTTCCAGAACGGGATAGCGGTTTACCACGACGATACCGGCGACTACAGTACCAACGAACCCACTATGGACGGAACCGCAACCCTGTGCTGGTATTTCTCCTGGCTCGAAAAACAGGGATATCCTCTGAAAAACAATACCGAAAACTGATCCCATGGAAAAACGGACAGCAAGAAATCCCTGGTCATGGATTCCGACACTCTACCTTGCGGAAGGCATCCCCTATGTGGCGGTGATGACCATTTCAGTGATCATGTACAAGCGGCTGGGAATCTCCAACGCTGATATTGCCCTGTACACCAGCTGGCTTTACCTTCCCTGGGTCATCAAACCCTTCTGGAGCCCCTTCGTGGATATCCTGAAAACCAAAAGGTGGTGGATCCTCACCATGCAGTTGTTGCTCGGAGCCGGACTGGCCGGAATTGCCTTCTTCATTCCCGTCCCCTTCTTCTTCCAGGCAACCCTGGCCGTATTCTGGCTGGTGGCCTTCAGCTCAGCCACCCAGGATATCGCCGCCGACGGATTTTATATGCTCGCGCTCAACACCCATGAACAGTCAATGTATGTGGGGATCCGAAGCACCTTTTACCGGATTGCCACCATTATGGGACAGGGGGTATTGATCATCCTGGCCGGATTTCTCGAATCACATTCAGGACTGGAACCCGTCGGGTTGACCGTGGAGGCGGATCCCCGGATGCAAGTGGCCGGAACTGACCTATTGAGCGATCTTCCGTCAGGAACAGCCCAAACAGGTGAAGACTCCTTCTTTGTTACTCCTGCATTCATCAGGATGGCAACCGGGGCAATCCCTGCCGACAGTGCCGCACAAATCAGGTCGTTCGCCGCAGAACAGAACAGGGCGAACGGATTCGTCAAAAGACAGGAGAACAGAAACATCAAAGAAGGGAGGAAAAAAAGCTCCTGGTGGGCCGGACATATTTCAGCCCCCTTCGGAAGCTGGATCAGAATACACTTCGGAGAGGAAATGAAAGAAACGGCCTCCTCCTTTTCCGGTAACCTTGCCCTGGTGAAAGTGCAGTTAAACCGGAAACCTGCAGCAGGGGAATCACGGATCCTGGTATTAAAATTCGATAAAGGCGACAAGAGCATCTCCCTTGCCGGCGACGACCGCTTTGAATTCAACCAGGAGAACTGGGACAAGCCGGCCTGGCTGGTCGTGCAGGCTGATGCCAAACTCGACAAGCCTTCATCCGCAACCTTCAGGGGCACCTCCGGAAATATCCCGATGGCTTGGTCAGTAACTTTCTTTATCATGGCCGGCCTCTTCCTGGCGTTTTTCCTTTATCACAGGTTCATTCTCCCTTACCCGGATAGTGACAAACCTGCCGCTGAAGTGACAGCATCCAATATAGCCCGGGAGTTCATCACGGCATTCGGTAGCTTCTTCAGGAAAAAACAGGTGGTGGCTGCCCTCTTCTTCCTACTGACCTATCGTTTTGCGGAAGGTCAACTTCTGAAACTGGTCACCCCGTTCCTGCTCGACACCAAAGAGGTGGGAGGACTCGGACTGACCACCGGGGAAGTCGGACTGGTATATGGCACAGTGGGCATTCTGTCCCTGACCATTGGCGG
>CAYWTT010000678.1:0-2092 GCA_964461245.1 uncultured Prolixibacteraceae bacterium
CAGCTGAATTCCGTCATGACCGGCATAAGGCGCATGATACGACCACCCAATGATCTGCAGGAGGCCATTGGCTGGTTTTTCATCAATGAACCTTCCGACTGAAAGCAAATGATACCAGGAGGAAAGGATCTCCCGGGAAGTTGCTTTTATGGAATAAATTTCAGGTATTTCACTATTTTTCATCTTCACAAAGTTCTATTCAGATCAAAATCCTCCAGCAAATCGGCTATCCGCCTCAGAAAGGCACCGCCCAGCGCTCCGTCCACAATCCGGTGATCGTAAGAGAGAGAAAGAAACATTTTATGGCGTATGGCAATCACATCTCCCGAGGGAAGTTCCAACACAGCCGGTTTCTTTTCAATGCTTCCCGTAGCGAGTATGGCTACCTGGGGCTGGTTGATGATCGGAGTACCGATCAGATTCCGGAAGGATCCGAAATTGGTTATACTAAATGAACCCTCCGTAATTTCATCAGGCGACAATTTATTCTGGCGCGCTGCCTCCGCCAGGTGATTCAGGCTTTTTGCCAGTCCCAGCAGATTTTTTTCTTCCGCGTTTTTGATAACCGGAACAATCAGGTTACCGTCAGGTCGGGCTACCGCAATACCCAGGTTGATATGTTTCCTCAATATGATCCTGTCCCCGTCAACTGAGGCATTTAACCAGGGAAACTCCGTCAGGGCGCGGGTCACCGCCTCCATAAACAGAGGCATATAAGTAAGTTTCTCGCCAAATTTTACCTGGAATTCATCCTTGACCCGGTTGCGCCATTTCACAAGTGCAGAAACGTCAGCCTCGACCACGGAAGTCACATGAGGTGAAACCTGTTTTGACATGACCATATGGGATGCGATCAGTTTCCTTATCCGGTCCATTTCAATGATCTGATCTTCAGCACCTATGGATAATGAAACCCGGGATTTAACAGGTATTGAAGCAACTCCGGCCTCTGCAACCGTTTCCCGGATTGCACCGGGTGAAAGATCACTTCCCCGTTTCTCCAGATAACCCAGGATGTCTTTCTTCTGAACCCTTCCACCCGATCCGGTTCCAGTTATCTTTTCCAGTTCAGCCGGAGTAACCTTTTCCTCAGCGGCAATTTTCTTTACCAGCGGGGAAAAAAAACGATTAGACTGCGTGCGGTTAAATAACGTAGTCTCCGGGGTTTCATTATGTTCAGAAAGAGAGGGGGCATTCAAACTTAATTTATTATCAGATAATTCTGCTTCACCTTCTTCCAGTGAAACCAGTGCAACAACTTCACCAACCGGTAAAACACTTCCTTCAGGGAAAAGAATCTTTTTGATTTTTCCTTCTACAGGGGAAGGAATCTCAGAATCAACCTTGTCGGTAGCTACTTCAAACAAGATTTGGTCTTCTTCAATTTTATCGCCCTCACTCACAAACCAGCGAGTAAGAGTAGCCTCCTGTATGCTTTCGCCTAGTTTAGGCATTGCTATTTTAAATTCAGCCATTTTCAAAAATATATTTGCAATATTCACATATTAAAACAAAATGAATCTTGAAATGTTCACATTGCAGAATAATAATGTATGAAACAAGGGATAAACCGGATAAAAATTCACCGGAGAGAGGAACGATAAAGTATGTTTACAGATGTAATTACAGTTGTAATTACATCTGTAAACTCCCTGTCAATTCTTTTATGGAGGAAAAGTGATGTTTATTCATGTATGCCTCTATTCCATCGATCACCTTGAGGGGGGCAAAGGGATCTTTGAAGAGGGCGGTCCCAATCTGCACGGCCGAAGCTCCTGCAAGCAGAAATTCAATGGCATCAGTGGCATTCATGATACCACCCAGGCCAATAACGGGTATTTTAACGGCTCTGGATACCTGCCAGACCATCCTCAGTGCAATGGGCTTAATGGCAGGCCCTGACAAGCCGCCAGTGACAGTGGAGAGGAGAGGAATGCGTTTTTCAGCATCGATGGCCATTCCCAAGAAAGTATTGACCAGGGAAACCGAGTCGGCGCCTTGGTTTTCCACAGCCCGGGCTATTTCACTAATATCGGTCACATTGGGAGAAAGTTTGACATAAACCGGTTTGGTTGTAACGCTTTTTACGGCT
>CAYWTT010000679.1:0-2087 GCA_964461245.1 uncultured Prolixibacteraceae bacterium
CTGTGACCACAGGGGCTATCCGAAAGAGCTGACGGCTGAAGTATGGAGACAGATCGAGAGCTTTGCCGGGTATTCCTTTTCCAAAGCCCATTCGGCCTCTTATGCGGTGGAAAGTTTCCAGAGTCTCTACCTTAAAGCACATTATCCCCTTGAATTCATGGTAGCCGTGATGAATAATTTCGGCGGTTTCTACCAGACCTGGGTATACATCAACGAGGCAAGACGATGCGGGGCGCAGATCGAACTTCCTTGTGTCAACCACAGTGAAATACTCAGTTCCATTGAGGGAAAAACCATTTACCTCGGAATGGCATTGCTGACCGGGATTGAAGAGAAAACAGGCCAGGCAATCGTGGAAGAACGTCACCGGTTTGGTGCTTTCCGCTCTCTGGATGATTTCATCAGCCGGGTACCGGTCCACAAGGAACAGATTATCCTGCTGATCCGAATCGGGGCTTTGCGCTTTACCGGAAAATCGAAAGCCAAACTGTTATGGGAAGTGCACATGCTCCTGAACCAGAAAAGGACCTTGCATATTCAATCCCAGTTGTTTTCCCCGCAACGCAGACCCTTCACCCTTCCGCCGTTTGAGGAGAAACCACTCGAAGCAGTATATGATGAGCTGGAATTATTGGGATTTCCCGTTACCCTCTCTTTTTTTCAGATGATGCAAACCGTATGGCGAGGCGGAGTGAATGCCGGTAACCTGAAAGAACATGAAGGGGAAATAGTTAAGCTGCTGGGACTGTTGGTAACCATAAAATATGTGCGGACATCAAAAGCGGAAGTGATGCATTTCGGATGTTTCCTGGACGAATCGGGTGAATTCTTCGATACGGTCCATTTCCCCGATTCCCTGCGGGATTACCCCTTTAAGGGAAGAGGAGTTTACCTTTTATTGGGTAAGGTAATCTGTGAATTTGGCCATCCTTCGATCGAGATCAGAAAAATGGCCAAGATGCCGCTGCAGGGCGATCCAAGAGAAAAATGAGCGGGAAACAGTTAATTTTGTTTGATTTTCCATTAAACTTTTGATCTGTTTCAGATTCTAACTTACTTTGAGTTCAATACAAACTGATTCTTATGCAAAAAATAGTGCTTTTCGTGCTGGCGTTGGCTTTATTATCCGGATGCAAAAAAAAGGAAGAAGGAAAATCCGGTCAGGTGAAACGCGGCGGTCCGGTCTCTGTGGAAGTTCAGGTTATGACACCCCGTATGCTTCAGAATATTGTTCAGACTACGGGTACGATCATAGCTAATGAGACGGTGGAGTTACGTCCCGAAATATCGGGAAGGGTTACCGGTATCTTTTTTCAGGAAGGGAGTCTGATAGATAAAGGAAAACTGTTGCTGAAAATCAACGATGCGGAATTACAGGCTCAATTGAAAAAACTGGAAGCGCAGGAAAAACTGCTTTCCGATGAAGAATTCAGAAAAGGAAAGCTGCTCGAAATAAAGGCGATCAGCCAGGAAGAACATGAAACTGCCCTGAATGAGCTGAAAGTTTTGCAGGCTGAGAAACAGCTATTGATGGCACAGATAGCCAAGACTGAGATATATGCTCCTTTCAGCGGAAAGATCGGCCTGAGAGAAGTCAGTCTGGGAAGCTATGTGGGGAGCAACACCACGGTGGCCTCCCTTCAGCAGCTTGATCCTGTAAAGGTGGAGTTCGATGTTCCTGAAAAATACAGTTCCCTGGTCAAGGATGGGATGGATATCACTTTCAGCCTTGAAAACAGGGATTCGATTTTTCACGGGACCATCTACGCGCGTGAGAACAGCATCAATTCTGAGACAAGGACCTTGCGTGTGCGAGCATTGGCATCCAACCGGCAGCAATTTCTGATGCCTGGAAAATTTGCACGCATCAGCCTGATCCTGGAAACCTACCCGGATGCACTGACTGTTCCTTCGGAAGCGCTGGTGACTGATCAGTCTGCCTCTTCAGTCTTTTTGTGCAAAAACGGCAAGGCCAGCATCACCCGTGTCCAAACAGGAATCCGTACCGATACGGAAATTCATGTGAAAGAGGGGATCCAGCCGGGAGACAGCCTGATCATTACCGGTTTGCTGCAAATCTCCAATGG
>CAYWTT010000680.1:0-2086 GCA_964461245.1 uncultured Prolixibacteraceae bacterium
TGATGTGGAGGCACTGATCTATGTGGTCCGGTTGGCGATGGAGTTCAGACAGCATTTTCATTCCGATGTCTTTATTGATATTCTTTGTTACAGGAAATACGGGCACAACGAAGGGGATGAACCCCGTTTTACCCAGCCTTTATTATATAAAATCATTGCCAACCATCCCAATCCGAGGGATATATACGCTGCAAAGCTTGCAGAGATGGGAATTTTTACCCCGGAAGATGCTAAAGCTGAAGTTACCCTTTTCGACAGGCAGATGGAAGAGGCATACCTTGCTTCCGAGAAAATTGAAAAGTTGAATATCCGGAATTTCCAGGTTGGGGAATTCAGCCGGTTCGACAAGGCCGAAAAGTTATTCCACAAATCAGGGGCAGATACTTCAGTTCCCTGGCAGAAATTGACCGAGATTGCGGAGAAGATCAACACCGTGCCCGGGGAGCTTAAGTTTTTCAGCAAGGTCAACCGGATTATTTCCGACAGGCAGGCTATGATCAGGGACAGCCGGCTCGATTGGGCCATGTGTGAATTGCTTGCTTACGGTACGCTGGTAGCAGAAGGACATCCGGTAAGGTTGAGCGGGCAGGATTGCCGGCGGGGAACCTTTGCTCACCGCCATGCCACTTTCACCGTGGAGGATTCCGATGAACATTATACGCCTTTGCAGCATGTCTCTGAGAGTCAGGCCAGTTTTCAGGCATATGATTCATTGCTTTCAGAATATGGGGTGCTTGGATTTGAATACGGTTATGCCATGGCCCAGCCCGATGGACTGACTATCTGGGAAGCACAGTTTGGTGATTTTGCCAATGTTGCCCAGGTGATTATTGACCAGTATATTGCTTCCGCTGCGGAAAAATGGGGTATCATGAACGGACTGGTCATGTTTCTTCCCCATGGATATGAAGGACAGGGACCTGAGCATTCCAGCGGCCGGATTGAACGATATCTCTCGTTGGCAGCCGGGAATAATATGCAGATTGTGGTACCAACCACTCCGGCCAATCTGTTTCATCTTTTACGGCGACAGGTGAAATGGAATCTGCGGTTGCCGCTCATTGTCTTTACCCCCAAAAGCCTGCTTCGCCATCCCCTGGTGATGTCGGGTTTGGATGAACTGGCCCATGGGGCTTTCATGGAGGTGATAGATGATAATCCGGCTGATCCGGAAGCCGTCAGAAGAGTGGTCTTTACCAGTGGACGTCTGTATTACGATCTGCTTAAACGAAGGAATGATGAAAGGGTAAACTGCGTGGCTCTGGTGAGGATTGAACAATTATATCCCATACCGGAACAACAGATTCAGGAAGTGTTAAAGCGATATCCGCATGCCGGGTCGGTATTTTGGGCACAGGATGAACCTGAGAACCAGGGAGCCTGGCCTTATTTCCAGCGCAAACTTGCCCATTTGGGATGGAAAGCAGTTGCCCGTCCGGAGAGTGCAAGCCCGGCAGTGGGATTAATGGAACAACATAAACAACGTCTTCATAAGATATTGGATACTGTATTTGAAGCCGATGAACATTATACTTGTAACCCTGATAACCTATGATCTACGAAATCAAAGTTCCCAGTCCGGGAGAATCCATCACTGAGGTTGAAATTGGCCGTTGGCTCGCCGAAGATGGTTCCCAGGTAAAAAAAGGGCAGGAAATTGCTGAGGTTGAAAGCGACAAAGCCACCCTGACCATCGTGGCCGATTATGCCGGCCAACTGACCATTCTGGTCACCGAAGGCACAGCAGTGGCCATTGGTGCCGTCGTCGGTAAGATCGATACCGTTGCGGAAGCCTCTCCCGATGACCAGGAGCAGCCTGTCAGACCTGTCATGGGAAATGCGGGGGCTGAAAATAAAACGATGAAAGAGGAGATGATTCCTTCTGCCAGTACGGTGAAGGAGGATGCGGTCCTGAAAATTACCGCTGTGGCGCGTGAAATGATGAAGGAGCATCAGCTTTCGAAAGAGGAGCTGCTGGCAGGGCTGAAACGGATCGGAAAAAAAGAAGTGGAGGAGGTATTAAGATTGCCACGAAATGAACCGGTAACGGATACCACCACTGACAAACCGTCAAGGCAAGCGGACC
>CAYWTT010000681.1:0-2086 GCA_964461245.1 uncultured Prolixibacteraceae bacterium
AAATCCTTTCAATACTCCTTTGTCGATCAGTATCCTTTTCTGGCAGGGTACGCCCTCCCCGTCGAAAGGTGCACTTCCCAGCCCTTTTACCAGCAAACCATCGTCGACAAGGGTGAGGAGGCCGGAGGCAACTGCGCGATTCAGGGAATCTTTTAAAAAACTGGCACCTTGTTGAACTCTTTCTCCGTTGATGGCTGAAATGATCCCTCCCAGTAATGCAAAAGCGACGTCTGATTCAAAGATGACACTGGCCTTCTGCGTTTTCAACATGATGGGATCGAGCAGTTCAACTGCCTTTTTTGCCGCTTCGGCTGCAATCTCTTCCAAAGAAAGCAGATCTCTGAAATAGCGACGGGTGCAGTATTTGTCGCCTGTATTTTTCTGTTCCTCTTTTTCTGCCACAACGCTTACACCCAGGGAACATCCAGATGAGCGGAACTGCTTTAAAATGCCGTTGGAATTGGCAATGAAGATTTCATTATCGCTTTCTCCGTATCCGGCTCCAGAACTTTTTGTAACGCCTTTCTCCTGTAACGCCATTTTTTCAAGGTCAAAAGCCATTTTGATTTTTTTATCCACAGGGATGGAGAACGGGGTTTCATCAAATAATCCTTCCACTTCCTGGTGGGAAAGGTTTGCCGGAAGTATGTTGTTCTCATCGGCTGTGGTCAGACGCGCAAATTCGACCGCTTTCCGGATGGCTTCGTCCAGTGATTCGCTATTCAGGTTGTTGCAATGACTGAATCCCATTTTCCCTTCTGAGATCACCCTGAAGCCGATTCCTGCACTGGATGCTTCTTCAATGGTTTCTATTTCTCCGTCCTGGACCTGGATGGAGAGGTTTCTGCTGGTTTCCAGATAGACCTCAGCGGCCTCAGCTCCTGATTTCAAAGCTCTGTTAACCAGGTTTTCGACAAGATTTGTATAATTCATTCTTCTTTATCCTAAAAAATTAATATTGCCGGAATATCAGGCCTTGCTGCCTCCCACATTGATTCCCCGGATTCTTACTGTGGGCTGGCCTGCGGTGACTTCTGCCGATTGTCCTTTTCCGCAAATCCCGGGACCAAAATCAAGATCATCTCCAACTGCATCGATATTTTGAATTACCTCCAGACATGAACCGATCAGGGTGGCTCCTTTGATAGGCCTGGTTTTTTTCCCGTTTTCAATGAGATAGGCTTCCCGGCAGGTGAAATTAAATACTCCGGTAACCGGATTGACGCTTCCGCCACTCAGGCTCTGTACATAGATGCCCTTTTTGGTTGAGGTAAGTATGTCGGCCGGATCATCGTTCCCTTTTTCAATGAAGGTGTTGGTCATCCTCGGGATGGGAATATAGCGGAAAGATTCCCTTCTTCCGTTACCGGTGCGCTCCATGCCCAGCTGTTTTGCACTCAGCAGATCGGTCATATACCCCTTCAAAACGCCGTTTTCAATCAATATGTTTCTGCGGGCGGGGGTTCCTTCATCATCATAGTTGATAGTTCCCCTGAATCCAGGAAGCGTTCCGTCATCGATCATGGTAAATTTGTCACTGGCCACTTTCTGCCCCAGTTTTCCTGTGAAAGCACCTATTTTTTTCGCTATATTATCCGCTTCAAGTGGGTGACCGACCGCTTCATGGACTAAAACGCCTCCCCAGCCGTTTTGCATAACCACATCCATAATGCCTGCGGGGGCTTCCTCAGCTTCCAGCATGGCCACGGCTTCCCGCGCTGCCTGCCGGGCAACCGTTTCCGGTGTGACCTGTTCAAACAGCTCAAAACCGGAGTGCATGCTCAGCCTTTCACGTGACAGGTGCCTTGTTTTTCCGTTGTCGCTCATGGCCTGAACAATGAAAAACAGCAGGGGCAGTTCGTCTTCGAGATATATTCCCTCGCTGCTGGCAATGACCCTGCCCCGGATCTCATCGTAATAATCGATCATCGCCATTTTTATGCGTGGATCATACTCCATGGCTGCCTGGTCCGCTCGCCGGATGATTTCAATTCTTTTGTCATCCGCAATGGATTCGAGTGGCTGTATAACTTCAATATAGGATGACCGTCCGGCAGGTTTCACCGGAACCGGAATAACCGGATTT
>CAYWTT010000682.1:0-2066 GCA_964461245.1 uncultured Prolixibacteraceae bacterium
ATCCCAATGTAGGCGACCAGCAGTTTCGCCGTTCCGACAACGGAAGCATTCTTAAAAATCCATTTGCGGGCAACTATATCATGGATGATTTCACAACGAATACCGGAATTGAAGTGATGTTCCGCCATAATGGATTTTTATTGTTGGGCGGGATAAACAGCGGTACCCTGAAACCTGCGCTGGCGGCAACTACCGGAACGGGAGAAAATAAAAAATATGTCGAGCGAAATCTGGTCGACGAATTGGCCTATGTCTGGAAAGCCAGCATCGACCGTCAGATTACCGATAAATTCAGGATCAGGGCTTCTCTGGCCGGTTCTCACCAGCCTGAAACCTTGTCGGGATCCCTCCACTCAGGTGACAGGACAGGGTCAAGGTACTATCTGGTCATGAACAAACAGGCAGGTGATGGTTCTGAGTTTGATATTACCAAGAATTTCACTTCAGGAAATTTTGGTCCCGGAAGTTTTACTAAGGACAACACGCTGACTGCCAACTTGTTTGCAAAATACGCGGGTCTTGAGTTCTTTGGCACCTTTCAGAATGCCAGTGGCAAAAATCTGACGAATGCCGAATATGCCTTCAATCAGCTTGCACTTGAAGCCATTTACAGGTTTGGCAAGCAGGAGGATTTTTATATAGGTGGCCGTTACAATACAGTGAACAACACAAAATCTTCTCCTGAAATGAGTGTGGAACGTATGCAGCTTGCAGCAGGATGGTTTATCACTCCGAATGTGGGGCTCAAACTGGAATATGTTGACCAGGATTACAAGAATTTTGCCAATTATGGCGAATCTGCCGGATTTAAAGGGATGATGTTGGAAGCAGGCATTTCCTTCTGAATAGGTATGGGGCTGTCCCCGGCAGGACTTTTTCATGCAGCTGAATTATACCGGATAAACGCGAAATGACATGTGTCTGTCAGGGATAGCACCTTCTTTCACTTTTAAACTGATCCTGCACGGTTATACAACAACCTGAAGGGATTTGAATTTAGTCACTATCTGTTTTTCAAGGGATGAACAATAACCATGTAATGATATCAAATCATGAAACTCCGGGAAATCATATCGTTCGTTGCTCTTGTGGTGATGCCCCTCGGTATCTGCGAACCAGTCAGCGCCCAAGGTGACACCGAACCGGTGAAAGCCATTTTAAATGACCTGGTGATTACCGGAAAATCCAACCTGAATAAGTTCAATCTTTTTCTCGGACAGGAGAGTCAGGCCGGTGCTCATGAGCTCATCACCGGATTATTCGGTCTTCGGTCCATTTCCTTTGAGATTCCCCTGGACCGACTCAGCTGCAAAAACAAAATGATCCTTCATGATTTTTATTCGCTCGTGAATGCCAGTGAATTCCCAGAGGTGACCATCAAAATGGATGCAGACGATTTTGACCGGTTCGTTGCAGAAACGGAAAGCCATACCACTCAGGCCAGTTTTTATGTTACTATTGCCGGCATAACGCAAAAAGTCAGGACCCACACTTTACTTTCAGAAGATTTGGCCGGAAATAAGACGCTCAGGGGAAATCTGACCCTGTCGATGAATGATTTTTATCTTAAACCCCCCAAAAAAATGATAGGTTTGGTGAAATTGAATGATGAAGTTAATATTAACTTTATCATTTCAATTTCTGATAATATAAATTCCCGGCATAGTGAAACTGAATTCAAAAATAAGGTACGGGATCCGGACCATGGTTGAAATAGCCACCCATCATTCGGTGAATGGGGTATTTCAAAAAGATATAGCTGAAAGGCAGGGAATTTCCCTGAAATACCTCGATCACATTATTCATTCTCTGAAAACAGCCATGCTTATCCGGAATGCCAAGGGAAAGAAAAGCGGATATGTCTTATGTTGCGATCCCCGGAATATTTCTCTTTATAATATATACCTCGCTTTTGAACCCGTACTTTGTGTGGTGGATTGCCTCTCGGAAGGCTATCAATGTGACAGGTCGGCTCACTGCTCAGCCCAGGGAATTTATGGGGAACTAAATCAGCTGATCGTGAACTTCATGAAAAGCATTACCCTCCAGAATCTGATCGACAAACA
>CAYWTT010000683.1:0-2060 GCA_964461245.1 uncultured Prolixibacteraceae bacterium
CCTTGCTTCATTTGAAATACCAGCGCCATATCAAGGCAGGGCATGGAGAGAGTGGTGGAAAACAGTGTTCTTTCGGTGCCAGTGGAGAGGATAAAACCATTGAAGTCCCGTTGGGGACCATCGTCCGGGATGCCGAAACGGGAGAGTTCCTGATGGAAGTTACCCAGGACCGGGAAACCAGAATCCTGATGCCGGGAGGCAGAGGAGGCCTGGGAAATACCCACTTCAAGACGGCCACCCATCAGACGCCCCGCTTTGCCCAACCCGGAGAACCGGGAATAGAAGGCTGGGTGATCCTGGAACTGAAAATTCTGGCTGATGTGGGACTGGTGGGATTCCCCAGTGCCGGCAAATCGACGCTCCTGTCTGTGGTTTCGGCGGCCAAGCCAAAAATTGCCGACTATCCTTTTACTACCCTGGTGCCGAATCTCGGGATTGTCAGCTACCGTGAAAACCACTCCTTCGTGATGGCCGATATCCCGGGAATTATCGAAGGGGCTCACCAGGGGAAAGGCCTGGGCCTGCAATTCCTCCGGCATATCGAACGCAATCCGGCTCTCCTGTTCATGGTACCGGCCGACAGCAAGGACCATCGCAGGGAATATCAGATCCTGCTGAACGAACTGGAAAAATACAATCCCGAACTTCTGGACAAGCAGCGCTTCCTGACTATCACCAAGGCCGACATGCTCGACGAGGAACTGATGGAGGAGATAAGCACCCATTTTGAAGGAATCCCGCACCTTTTCATCTCTTCGGTTTCCGGATTCAACATCATTGCATTGAAAGACAAAATTTGGGAAATTCTAAATAAGAGTTAAATGGAAGTATTGCTGAAGTGGGACCGCTCTCTTTTTCTACAGCTCAACGGACTGCATTCAGGATGGGGGGACACCGTCATGCTCTTTTTCACGCGGAAGGAAAGCTGGCTGCCCCTATATCTGATGCTGTTGTTCCTATTTATACGCAATTACCGTGGAAAATCGTGGCTAATTATTATATTCATTTTAACCGGTTTGGTGGTCAGTGACCAGCTGACCGGCATCATCAAGGAACTTGTGCAACGGTACCGTCCGGGCTACAATCCGGTCATCCGGGACCTGACCCATGTAGTGTTGCGAAAAGGGGGAGAATACGGTTTCCCCTCGTCGCACGCAGCCAATACTTTTTTTGTGATGACCTTTACTGGTTATCTCTTCAGAAACAGATACAGCCTTTTCACACTGCTTTGCTGGGCTTTGCTGGTTTCCTATTCCAGAATATACACTGGCGCCCATTTTCCATTGGACATCCTGGCCGGCTGGATGATCGGGATAGGAGTCGGATGGCTTTTCTTCAGACTGATGATGTGGGTGGAGATGAAAGCATCGGGGAGCCGCCGCAAAATCAAGATAAAACCACTTCCCGATTCTCAGGCCGGAATGCTGGCCCTGTTGCTTGTGACGGTGATACTGACGTTACTTTCGGCAGTTTATATCCTTCATAAATATGACCTGCTCTGAAGTGCCTTGAATATGCTGCAAGGGTTGCAGGTCCGGGCTTAGCTCCCTGTCGGCTTATCTTTCATCATCCCGGCTTGGAGATTCCTGCTTTGTGATGATTTCTCCGGTTTTTCACTTTACCCCGTTCCTGTTTCAGAAGATCCTAATTTGAGGAGCAAGAAGGCAGTTTCAACCCGGAAGATGTTACTTTTTCTTAACAAACAGACAATTGTATAATGTGTTGATATACAAGCAACAGGCATTTTTTTATTAACCGGTTCCTGTTTATTTCTGACTGGCTCAAAATTCAACTTGGAGCCCCTAAATCGCTATATTTGCACAAAACTCAAGGTGTATGACGGCACAGTATGATGAGAGTACCATAAAAACACTTGACTGGCAGGAGCATATCCGGAAACGTCCGGGGATGTATATTGGGAAGCTGGGCGACGGTTCTGCCACCGATGACGGCATCTATGTCCTGCTCAAAGAAGTGATGGACAACTCCATCGATGAGTTTATGATGGGCTTCGGCAAGAAGATCGAAGTCAGAATTGACCAGGAAAAGGTGGTGGTACG
>CAYWTT010000684.1:0-2059 GCA_964461245.1 uncultured Prolixibacteraceae bacterium
GACTTCTTTTTTTCATCTTCGGCACCAGCAGGGCGGCACCATAATTTCGCAGGGCGGGAAACTACGCAAAATCGATACCCGCACCGACAGTACACTTTCGGCAGGAGTTTATGGCAACTGGCACCCTTCCGGCCGATTTATTGCATTTTCGGGCAATATCATTATTCCCGAATTTTATGCCGTTCATAACAAACGGATGGAAGTTTACGATACCAGTTCCGATCTTTTTCTTCTTGATATTCAGAAAAATGAGGTGATATCTTCTCCGCTGCTTGCACGGGCAGATCAACTTGAAACATTTCCGGAGTTTTCGGCCGACGGGAAAACCCTTTTTTTCTGTGTGGCAGATTCTGTTCGGCTGCCAGATCATTACCAGTTGCTGAAATACAGGCTGTGCAGTATTTCGTTTGATGCCAGCCAGCAGACATTTGGCGAAAAGATAGATACCCTGTTTGATGCGGCGGCTCTCAACAGGAGTGTCAGTGAACCCAAAGCTTCACCCGATGGCAGGTTTTTGCTTGTTACTGCTTTTAATTACGGAACTTTTCCGATCTGGCATACCGAAGCAAAGCTTTTTATGCTGAATCTGGCTACCAAAGCGGTGGATACCTTGACCAACATTAACACCAACCATTATTCCAACTCTTACCACAGCTGGTCTGCCAATAGCCGCTGGTTTGTATTTGCCAGCAAACGTGAGGACGGCTTGTATGGAAAACCTTATTTTGCCTATGTTGATGAAAATGGTACAGTTGCCAAACCATTTGTGCTTCCGCAAAAAGATCCTGGTTTTTATGACAATTTCCTCAAGTCATTTAATATTCCGGAATTGTTTGAACGTGGAAATACATTTGATTTTTCCGATATTGAAAAGATATTTGAGCAACCGGCAGAGAAAGTCCGGTTTCGAACGGAAAACGAACAAGAATCACTCAATCGCTGAGGAGGAGAACGGATATCGCAGGAGGGGCTGTATCAGGCGGGAGTAAAGCAGCCATCCAGTTGAAAGTGGAGCTTGTTGAAACCCAAAAAACTTAAACTTATGAAACCTGTAGTCAAATCAGCCCACGCCCTGAAACTGCCTGCCCCCCGATTGGCGGTTTGGGCCTTTATGTTTCTCTCCCTCATTTTCTATGGGGTTTTTTATAAATACAATCTGTACTTCCAGGAACAGCTGCAGTTGTTTTTGCTCACCGGGGATTATTTCCTGGAAAGTATTCAGACGCCGGGAGGTTTCTCGGGTTATCTGGGCGAATTTTTTACACAGTTTTATCATTTGCCGTTTGCCGGCGCTGTTATCATCACGCTTCTGCTGGTTGTCCTGCAGCAGTTTGTTGGGAGGCTGATGAATGTCATTCGTCCGAAACGCCAAAATTACCTCTGGGCTTTTGTGCCTTCGGTTTGGTATGCCATGGTGCTTTCCAATGAACTTTATCTGCTGTCGGGGTTGGTGGGGCTGGTAATTTCAACCGGTTTGGCAAGTTTTACGATCTCGGTACAAAATAACTTTCTCAGAAGACTTTTGGGGTTTGCCGGAATTCTGGTAGTCTATTTTCTGACCGGAGGAAGTTACTTTTTGTTTGCCTTGTCCGTTTTGGTGTACGAACTTTGGACTGCCAGCCGTCAAACTGATTTTTCAAAGAAGAGGACCACGTTTTTTTTAGTGTCGATTGTATTTGCAGGAGCCGTGCTTCTTCTTCCGTTTCTGGTGAAGAGGATTTTATGGATGGTTCCTCATCAGCAGGCTTATTTCAGTGAACATTATTACAAGATTTCAACAGCAATTCCTTTGGGGGCGTTGGTTGTGTGGCTGGGCGTCCCGGCGCTGATGGTGCTGCTGAAGTTTTCAAAAGAAAGGTCGGTTGAAAAAAAGAGTTGGCTCTCAGTGGTTTTGCCGGTCGCTTTTTTGAGCGTGGTGGCTTTGGGGGGATTTAAGCTTTTTGCCAGCATGAGCTCCGAACGGACCAAAGCTTTTGACTACTTTGTGCGACAAAAGAAGTGGGATCAGGTGATCCGGTTAGCCGAGAAAGATTATCCGCGTAATCCGTTTACGGTAAGT
>CAYWTT010000685.1:0-2057 GCA_964461245.1 uncultured Prolixibacteraceae bacterium
CGACAGGTGTCAGCACAGAATAGCGTCCTCCCACATCATCGGGAATCACATAAGTTTTATAGCCTTCGGTCTCAGCCAGTTTGCGCAAAGCCCCCCGGGAAGCATCGGTTACGGCAATGATCCGGCTGCATGCTTCTTTCTTTCCGTATTTCTCCTCAATGTCCTGTTTCAGCAACCTGAAAGCAAGGGCAGGCTCAGTGGTGGTCCCTGATTTGGAGATGACCATCAGGGCATATTCCTTTGTCTTCAGGAGTTCGCGGAGTTCAGCGTGATAATCTTCGCCTATATTCTGCCCTGCAAAAATGATAAGGGGATTTTTCATGGATTTCATCTGGGCAAAACTGTCGGATAAGGCGTCCACCACAGCTTTGGTCCCCAGGTAAGAGCCTCCGATACCCACCACAACCAGAATCTCAATTCCTTTGGATCTCAGCAGTCCGGCTGTTTTTTCCATATCATCCAGCACCTCATCTGTAATGGAGGAGGGAAGATTTACCCATCCCAGGAAATCATTTCCCTTACCTGTTTTTAGATGCAGAGCCTGGTTGTGAGTTTCCATTTCTTTTCCGAGGAGTGCAATCTCTTCTCCGGTTATAAAATTCAGAACCCTTTTGTAGTTTAGCGTGAGATTTTCCATAGCTGGTATCAATTTAATTTTTCTGTCAGTTTTAATATCTCCTTTTTAGGGGGGTGATTCTGGTATAAAATCTGGTATACAGCTTCACAGATCGGCAGGTCCACCTGGTAATTCTCATTGATTTCATGGATCGTTCTGGCGGAATAATAGCCTTCGGCGATCATATGCATCTCCAGTTGTGCTGTTTTAACCGAGTAACCTTTCCCGATCATATTGCCGAAAGTCCGGTTCCGGCTGAATTGGGAGTATGCGGTAACCAGCAGGTCACCCAGATATACCGAACTTTTAATATCCCTTTCGATGGGATGAATGACATCGACAAACCGCTTAATCTCCTGAATGGCGTTGGAAACCAGTACCGCGATGAAATTGTCTCCATACATTAGCCCATGCACCATCCCGGCCGCAATGGCAATGATATTTTTCATGACCGAGCTGAATTCTGAACCCCAGATGTCATCGGTGATCCGGGCTTTGATATAATTACACTGGATCAATCTGGCAAATTCCAATGCGTTATTTTCATCCGGACAGGCAACGGTCAGGTAGGAAAGCCTTTCCATGGCTACTTCCTCGGCATGACAAGGGCCGGCCAGCACACCGATCGATTCAAACGGGACACCATATTTTACATTCAGGTATTCACCCATGATCATTTTTTCATCGGGTATCAAACCTTTGATCCCCGAAACAATAAATTTGTATGAGATATCAGTAGTCAGGTTGTTGAAAGTGTCTTTCAGAAAGGCGGAAGGAATGGCCACCACCAGTGTGTCACATTCTCCGGTGATTTGGTTGATGTCAGAAGAGAAACGGATCCGGTTGGTATCAAATTCAACGCCTCTCAGATATCCCGGATTGTGCCGGTACAGCTTAAACTGTTCGATATTATCTTCATTTCTGATATACCAGTGGATCTCCGGAAGGTTCTCAAGGAGTATTTTTGCCAGGGCAGTGGCCCAGCTTCCGCTTCCTATGACTGCCACCTTACTGTTTTTCAATTTTCACTGGTTTTAATGTTTTCACAATGTCAGGCACGCCTCCGGATCCTGTATTTCAGGATCAGAGTACTTTCCCCAGCCACGATTTCACCTCGTCCTGCGACGGGTTGGTAAGGCCGAGTTTGTTCTTTTTATTGAATCCGCACATTTCCTGATGGAGCTTGGTGTGTTTGTCCACCTCCCTTAACCTGGCGATGGAGGCGTATCCGAGCTTTTTCAGCACCTCGGCCCACTCTTCCGGGATTCCGAGATTCCTGATTTCTTCCCGGTCAGGTATGGTTTCTGTTTTCTTCATCTCCGGTTTCATCTGCGGAAAAAACAACACGTCCTGGATGGAAAGGTTATTGGTCATGAACATGGTTAGCCGATCGATCCCGATACCCATCCCGGACGTGGGAGGCATCCCGTATTCCAGGGCG
>CAYWTT010000686.1:0-2056 GCA_964461245.1 uncultured Prolixibacteraceae bacterium
AATGGGAACCCCAAAGTATTGTTTTGCTCGGTGGCAGTGGCATGCCGAGTGAATCGAATTTGATGCGGAGTTGGTATACTGCGGCAGCGGCGAAATCCTTTCCCGCGAGTAAGTTGATCGTTGTTATGCCCGGAGAGGCGGACGATTCCCTGAGTACACCCAGGAAGATAAAAAAAGAGTTGATGATCAGGGGCATATCTCCTGAAAGAATTGTCCTTGACACCAAGGGGACCAATACCCGTTCTCAAGCATTAGGATGTGCCGAAATGCTCGGCAGGGATGAGCCGCTGCTGATCGTCACCTCCCCGGAAAATATGAGAAGGAGTGTGCTTTGTTTCCGGAAAGCGGGATTTCAGAAAGTGAACGGTCTGCCTGCATTCGAAAATGCCGCCGAAGCCGATTTCAGTTTCAGAGACGAAGATTTGGGAGGTAAACCTTCTGTGTTGCCTGATGTGGGTGATAATTTACAGGTCAGATACCAGCTTTGGAACCATTTGAAATATGAAATTCTGATTGTCAGGGAGTTGCTCGCACTGGCTTATTACCGTCTGAGGGGATGGGTCTGATGTATTGTTCCATGTACCCCAGGCAGCCATCCGGAAATCATCCGATACATTCTTCCTGCTTACCCCAGATTGGCTACCGTATGAAGATCGGCCAATCCCATGCGGTGGTCTTAAACTTAACAATTATCAAAAAATCCTAAAAAACCAGGTGATTATTTTACTTTTTGAGGGGATTGGATAAATTTGGGGCTCAAAAATTAAACCAAAAAATGCAAGAACAATGAAGATAAATTCTATTCTGTGGAGTTCTGTTGCGTTGTTGATACTTGCAACAGGCTGCCATTCCAACAAAGAGCCTGAAAGGATTTTCGATTTAAAGTATAAAAAAGTGTTGAAAGTCGCACGTCAGGATGCCTATTTCTTCCAGTCCCGGAACTTTATACCCGGGAGTTCCATTGCTGTCTCCATTGATGGAAAACTGGTCTGGTCGGAAGGCATTGGTCAAGCCAGTACCGACCTGGAAGTACCTGCCACCCGTTTTACCAAATACCGGATGGGACAGATAACACAGGTGCTTACCGCTTTGGCTTACTATCAGTTGGTGGAAAAAGGAAAGATCAGCCCACAGGATGACGTCCGGAAATACCTTCCCGATTTCAAAGAAAAGGCATTCCCGGTTCGGCTGCAGAACCTGATTGACCAGACTTCGGGCATCCGGCCCGTCACAGAGGATGAGTCGAATTTCAGGGGATTGAATGTCAACTATATGAAGGCAATGGAGAACATTGCCGGCGACAGCCTTCTTTTTCCTCCCGGGATGTACCAGTATCCTTCATTTTACTGCTATAATATGATCGGCGGTGTTTTGGAAAAAGCCGGAGGTATGCCGTTCGCCAAATTGATCAGCAAATTTGTCACTGATACCCTTGACATGAGAAACACGGTTCCCGACAATCCATTGACCACCATTAAATACCGAAGTGATTTTTATGAACGAAACGTGATTGCACAGGTTATCAATTCCACCACCTTTGATTACCGTTACCATCTGCCAGCCGAAGGATATCTCTCAACGGCTGAAGATCTGGTCAAACTGGGGAATGCGCTTCTCTCCTCCCCGATATTGTCAGATTCCGTGAAAAAATGGATGGTCAGACCTCCCATTTTAAGCAGCGGTGAAATACCTGCCACATGGGGTAACGGATTGATGATCATGCAGCTGCGAGACGGAAAGACGTTTTATGCCAGCCGTGGTTTGGTGAAAGGCAGCGGAGCCATGCTGATCATGATTCCCGATAAAAAAATTGTGCTGGGCTGGTTATCCAACCTCGATGATAACGTAGAAGAACTTCCCGGCCTGAAGATTGCCATCATGTTCAAGGAGTTCCTGGAAGGCACATTCAGGGCACCGGATGATAAACCGCTACCCGAGGAAAATAAGGAAAATAAGGAAAGCAAGGAAAATAAGGAAAATGACAATAAATAAAAAAACCGGGTCTCCCCGGTTTTTTTATTTATTGTATGGCAATCTCTACAGGCAGTTTTTCGAC
>CAYWTT010000687.1:0-2050 GCA_964461245.1 uncultured Prolixibacteraceae bacterium
CCAGATAAAAACCATCCTGGTATTGATTCAATAGACTGGCTACAACCGATCCTGGTTTAGCTCGTTCACGATAAAAAAGAGTTGCATCATACATAACGTCACCTACATTACAGACTCGAACTCCCGGCCAGTGTTTCGCTCCTTCCTGTTCCAGGTTTTTTACCGCGGTCTCGGTAGGGCAAAATAACCAGCTAGATATTCGATCAGTAAGAATTCTGTTTATCTCCTCCGGCATATTCATATTAAAAGATCTGAGCCCCGCTTCCACATGGGCTACGGGAATATGTAGTTTAGTTGCTGCCAAAGCTCCGGCCAAGGTGGAATTAGTATCTCCATAAACCATTACCAGGTCGGGCTGTTCATTCAACAATAGCTCCTCCAGAGCCTCTAACATCCTGCCGGTCATGGCTCCATGACTACCTCCGCCAATTCCCAGATGATAACTAGGTTCGGGTATCTGCATCTCCCGGAAAAAAACATCCGACATATTGTCATCATAATGCTGCCCGGTATGAACCAGCAACTCTTCGATTTCTTCTCTATCGGATGCTTCCTTATTATATTTCGCTATAGCCCGAGACACCACCGCCGCCTTGATAAATTGTGGCCGGGCACCGACTACTGTGAGTATTTTCATTATAAAAGTCCCTCATAAATTTTCCGTAGTTTAATAGCTTCTTGTTCCCAGTTGTATTTATCTTCCACAGCTCTACGGCCATTTTCGCCCATTTTCATTGCCTCATACGGATTATTAAAGATCCAATTCATAGCATCAGCAATTTCATTAACACTCAAAGGATCGACACATATTCCACACTTATTTCCTTCAACAATTTCTTTCCACAGAGGAAAATTAGAGGCAATTACCGGCAGACCGGCTGACATGTATTCAAACATTTTGTTAGGCTGTGCATTTATATGATTCGGTTCAGGATGAAATAGTACCAAGCCCGCTATAGATTTGGCTAGAACTTCCCTGACCTCTGTACGATTAACGTGTCCCAATTCAATAACCCGATCCCAACCTGTCTTGTTGATAACAATGTCACGTTCTGCAGATGAAGCAAAGTTGCCTGCAAGGAGTAAATGGTAGTCGGTCATTCCTATTGCCTCTACCATCTCATTTATCCCTCTTATCTGTCCAATACCTCCCACATAGCAGACAACTTCTTCTTTCTCGTCCCAGTTTACCTCTGGTATATGCAATTCCGACAAAAGTGGATAATTGTTCACATCCACGGTATGCTTACTAATCTTTATAAATCTGTCTCTTATGTAAGGGGTAGCCGTTACTATATAATCAAAACGTTTAGCGGCATAGTTTTCTGTTTTTTCCACTCCCCAGCTAACAATTCTCCGCAATGGTGCAGGTATCCAATGTTTTGATAATATCTGTCTGGGTACATCTTCATGTACATCATAGATAACCTTTTTGCCTTTGCGCTTCAATTTCAAGCCAACTGGAATTAACTCTGGGTCATGAAAATGGTAAATGTACGCATCACATTCAAGCGCCTTTTTATACACTTGACTGGCAGTCTTAAACATACGTTCTTTTCTGTTTTTAGGTGGTTTTATCCCCTTTATTTCCACATCATCTATTATTTCATCTGTTTCGTTTTGTGCCACTAATGTAACTGCATAACCAGCATTGATAAGGGTTTTGCATTCTTTATGGAAGATACGGGTATCAGATTTAGGATGAACTGATGTAAGATGACATATCTTCTTTTTGTAAGTTGCCATTAAACAATTTCCCCCAACACGAAGTTAAAACACTGATAACTTCGTTAAAATCCAAAGCATCTCGTTTCCAACCTTGTAATTATCTTGAAAGGAAGTTCATTATTCATTCGTACTATAGTTCAATAATTCCTTATAAAGCTTTAATAGTTCTACTTCTTGTTTGTCCCAATTCAGCTCTTTTACAGCATTGTTTATGCCTGTTTGAAATGAGATCAGATCGTCTTTCTTAATACTCTCGATCAAGGCTTTTATATTCTCTGCTGTATTATCTTCTAATACCCATCCTAGATTATAATTACTAATA
>CAYWTT010000688.1:0-2049 GCA_964461245.1 uncultured Prolixibacteraceae bacterium
CCTGATATTTCATCCGATTGTTTTCCGGCAGAAAGAAGAAATACCGGAGTTTGGTACATGTTAGCCCGTGTACCCAATTTGCTGTCGACAATTTTTATTCCGCTGGTCAACCGGCTTTCTTCCATGTTCATTTCGCCGGCCCAATCGCCGTGAAACTGAGTCAACCAAGACTGAGTCGAATTAACATGCAAAGCCGATGATGCAAAGCGGCTTAACACCACTGGATTTTTTTCATGATGCACAATTTCAGTCCAGGTTTTGATAATGTCTTCGTTTTGGTAAGCCAGAAAATGGAGTGCTACCTCAACCGGATAAACCGGATCCTTTAACCAGATGGTGGTTGATGTGACATTTTCATCAACCTTTTCTGTTCCTGATTTGGAAAAGACCAGATCAAGCGAAGGATTTCCATCGTTGTGAAGCATCTGAATTGCCGGTTCAAACACATTGGTCGTCCCTGAAGAAATGTAAGTCTCCGATTTTCCAACAGGCAACTTTTCATATTCCCTGCAGTTTAGAAATTTTTGTCCCAGATAGGCCTGGTAAACTTTTCCACCATCGCCTGTTTTATAAACCAACCCGATGTTTTTCGTTTCAATAACAATTGAGGCGGGATTGGCAAAAACCAATCCTGAAAAGCAAGTCAGCAGTGTTACGATAAGGAAATTTATGAGTATAATAATTTGTTTCATTGATGTTGTTTCTGTCCGTTTGTCAACCCGATCTTTTTAAAGGGAATATTTCGAAATCCGGGAAGCTCTTTAAATATCTCCGCATTTTGACGAATGGTAAAATCTTTGTTTTTCATATCAACAAAACCCGGATCATCGTTTGTACTCGAGAAGTTTTTGCTCTGATAACTACCTTTTGCATAATCACCACACCTGACCAACAAATCATTCGAGGTATAATTAACCCGAGGAGGAAGGTTCAGTGTGTCACAGAGATCATTCAGCATGGGATACGCTTTCTGGTAAATTTCAGAATGAATATCCACCTCTGCTAAGCGGCCTGGCACAACACCTTTGGTCAGGTACTCCATCCACTTTTTATCGGTCCACGGAGAACTGCCGTAGGCCCGTTTGCATTCAATAAAAACATTGTTTTCCATAAAATTTCCGTAACCTCCATTGATGTGAAACGCGCCAAAACCACTACCCCGTTTTACGGGGTTTCCGCAACGGTAAAAAACATTATCGGTTATGCTGATCCCACAGTTGCCGTCGTCGAGATAAACCGCACATACCAGGTTTTCGGACTGGATTATTGAATCGAAGAAATTGTTCCGTATGAATGTCCCTTGAGCCGACGGGTCGCGGCCGGTATATATCGCCCCTGCATCGGAAGTATTTGTACACACATTTTGAATGTGGTTGTATTCAATCAGGTGGTTGTTTCCCCAAAAAATAACCGCCATGTGGGGTGCATCGTGGATGTAACAATGACTGACCGTGTTGCCGACACCTTTCATGGCTATTGCAGCCACTCCTGTTTTCCGCATCTTGCAGTAATCGTAAAATTCACAATTGGTTATAATATTATTTGCAGGGATCAGATTTTTACGGTCGCCACCTTCCAGGTAAATCCCGCCGGAACCGGTTTCATAAATTTTACAATGCTCAATCCGGATATTCCGGTTCTGTATTTGCGGATCGACCACCCGCGTTTTTATCGGAGGAAGTTTGACAGACGAGTAACTCTCGCCTGCGCTTATGCCCAGTAAACTGAGGTTACGGAAAGTGCAATTTTTGATTTGAACGTCATCGACATCATCCATGAATATTCCCAATCCGCGGCTGCATTCAAAATCAATTCCACTTACAGAAATCCCAGAGGCATTATTAAAAACAAGAAAAGGTTCTGTCAATTCGGAAAGTTCTATCGTGGCATTTTCCAACGATGAAGGAGGCCACAGATAAAGTTTTCCCTTTTCCCGGTCGAGATAATATTCACCGGGCAAATCAATTTCCTCCAAAAGATTGTACACGTAATATCCCCTTAGTTGACGGGCATGGGCCAGATCCCAGGTGCTTTTATCTTTGTTGCAGA
>CAYWTT010000689.1:0-2046 GCA_964461245.1 uncultured Prolixibacteraceae bacterium
TTCCAGTACAGATTCCAGGATAGCCTTATGTTCTCCGACAGTTCTCGGTTTCATCAAGGCAACCTCCAACTGCCCGGTGATGGATGTCAGGGGTGTCCTAAGTTCATGGGATGCATTGGAGACAAAGTTCTTCTGCATTTCAAAAGCCGATTCCAGCCGTTCAAGCATGTTGTTGAAGGTAATGGCCAGGTGAGCTATTTCATCGGTTTTGTTTCCTTCGTTCACCCTCATATGCATACTTTCATAGGTGATCTTTTCAACCTGTTTGATAATATCGAGCATGGGATTCAGCGATCTGCCGGCATACAATCTGCCAAAGCTGACCGTTATTCCTACGCTGCCAAAAAATCCGATTATCAGTATCCATTTCAGATGATTGAGCTTGCTTCTTCCATAGGTGTCATAAGCTGAGGTGATTACTACAAACTGCTTGTCCGTGTCCTTGAATAAAAGGCCGATGGCTTCATTTTTGCCAGGATGGAACCTGACCACTCTCCTTTGTCTGACCTCATCGAGCATTTTTCGGGTTACCTGTAAGGAATCTACTTCCAGACTGCTGTATATCAACTGGTTATTATTGTCATAAATGACGGTTTTTTCACGATGAAGCGCCTGGATGGTGTTTCGGTCGATGATTCTGAGCAACTGATAATCGACTTCCTTCACCTCCAAAAATAATTTAGCCGTATTGTAGGCTTTATTTTGCAGGCGTGAATAGAATTCTGTCTGACGGTAAATCGATGAGAACCAGTAAATACCCAATGAAAAAAAGATAAGTATCAATGAGACCAGGAAGGTGAACTGCAGGTTGAGTCGCGTACGTATTCTAAATTTCATCAGGATCAGATTTAATTATATACCCAACACCTGTCTGGGTGTGAATCATTTTGGATTTGAAATCCTTGTCGATCTTTTTTCGCAGGAAATTGATATACACATCGATCACATTGGTGCCCGTATTGAAACTGATATCCCAAACCTTTTCAGCTATTTCAGCCCGTGACACTACCTTGCCCCTGTTCCTCAACAAATATTCAAGCAGGGCAAATTCTTTCCGGGTAAGGTCAATTGCTGTACCACCGCGCATCACTGTAAAGGTATCCAGGTTCATTTCCAGTTCATTGAATTTCAGGATCCTGCTCTCTTTTTCCATGAACGAAGCCCTTTTTAAAAGAGATCTGATCCTGGCGAGGAGTTCCTGGAATTCAAAGGGTTTCACCAGATAATCATCAGCTCCGCAGTCAAATCCCGAGATTTTATCTTTAGTGGTTCCCATAGCTGTGAGCATCAGGACCGGGACCCGCTGGTCGGTTTTCCTGATCTCCCTGCACAATTCGAATCCGTTCATGCCCGGCAGGTTGATGTCAAGTATGATCAGGTCAAAATCACCTGATTCAAAGATATTTTGCCCAGTGAGACCATCCCCCGCAATTTTCACGGCATAACCACTTTCTATAAGCCCCAGCCTGAGAAAAGTGGCCACTTTCGGTTCATCTTCCACAACCAGTATGTTCATTCGTCCCTGATTTGTTGTATAAAAATAGACATATTTAATTCAAATCAACGATTTTCCTTTTTTGATTTCTGCTTTCGGCCGTGAGTTTGTCCCCGGGCAGGTGAAATGGATGGTCATATTTAGCAGAGAACCGTTTTTAATTGGCTTTTAATTCTTTTTTAATTCAATTTTAATCTCCCCGGGCAAATAAGTAGCTTATTTTGTATAATGAATATCATGTTCGGGTGAATGGCAGTATAAAGGGATTACCTGCCATAATTCTGAACACTGGTTTTCAAATTTTTTCACGAAACTAATTAAGATTTACTTTTGTTTGGGTATTTATAAAATGCAATTCAGTCAGGAATTGTGGATTTCTTGTTTGGACGAGCAGTTGGCAGTGACAGCGGGCAAAGCCTGTCGGAAATCAGAAATGGCAACTGAAGAGGATAAATTGATAGGATAAGGTGCACCCGGGATTCGGGTGTGCCTTATTTGCTTGATTCCATAGCATCCGGAAAAAGGCTGCATCAGGCTGAATCATACCAACC
>CAYWTT010000690.1:0-2045 GCA_964461245.1 uncultured Prolixibacteraceae bacterium
ACTGGAAGAATCTGGTTCCCAGGTTAAGGTCATCACCCCTGATGAAGAGTCACTGAAAGCTAAAGGGCCCAACCCCCTAAATGCAGAGTTTCGAAGCGCAGCTGCCGAGGCCGGACGTAAACAGGGGCAAAAATTAGCTGAAGAAGTGAATATTTTCTGGGAATAACCATGCCCCCCATGTTTTAAAGGGTTTTAAAATTATTCCCTCCTTTTATCTATTGAACCATCTATTTTCGATTAATTCATCTTAAACTAGTATCTTCAAACTAATTTATTTTCACACTGGCCACGTATTCGTACCTATTAGGTGTTTTTTCGCGGCTAATATCATCAAAAACAATGCGTACTGTTTTTCCAAGGTGTTCTGCTGCCAGTTTAATATGGTAGAGGGCAATACCCATGTCAATTTTGATATATTTCTTCAGCATTATGGCCATTAAAATATTCGGTTTGGAAGAATAAGCATGGATAACATGTTTGTTGCCCTTAAAAAACCATGGCTGGCTGTTTGTAGCAGAGGGGGCCAGGCGGGCTGCTTCCAACAAAGTCCCAATGTAACCTTCATTTTTAATGTCACTTATTTTAGGGAGTGGTTTCCTATTGAATTCAAGAGTACTGGTTCGGTGCAATTGAACCTTTGGCTTTCCAAAGGCCATTAAAATAACGAATTCGAGATCTGAACTTTCCACAACCTTTTTTTTGGGTTGGGGGATCCCCTGCCAGCAGCTGCCCAAACCATGGGCTGAGAAGAAAAGATCCATCTGCTGGAGCAGGAAGCCAATGTTGGTTTTGTATCCATCTTTATTTTCTGAAAATGCAGCAAGGTAATAGGGTGCTTTTTTCATCATCCGAGGATTAACATTATCCGGGGAGATTATCTTTAAATCTACCCCAATATCACCATATAAAGGTTCCAAGTTGTTGACTTGTTCCCATACATTCTGTAACACCCCCTCTTCCAGAGGTTCCAGATGGTAATCTCTAATGGATTTTCTCTTGAATATCTGAGGGTAAAGATCAACCATTTTATAAATCCCTCCAAACCATATGCGGAAAATTATAAGAATAAATGGAAAATTAGAATTTTATCTTGATTTATACTTTTTATCAAAGTTACGCCATGATTTAGCGATATACGGTTCGCATTTATCTAATTCAGTTAAAAGGCACATTTTTATGGTTTCACTCTTAATTTCTTCATTTGCGTCAATTTTTTTGTTAATATTAGCAAATACCTGATTTATAATATCTTTTTTCTCTTCCACAGTGTAACCTGCATCAATTGTGGCCTTTTGCAGTGCCCCCTTAATTTTATTGGGATTAAACGCTTCAATTTTACCCTTATTTTTTATTACCTTGGTCAAATAAAACACCCCTATCCAGATCCCTTGATATTTTTTTCTAAAATCACTTGGTTCAAACCCGTTCCTTGTACTTCAACTCTTTAAATAACACTTCCACCATGGTTCCCTTCTTTACAGTGATGGTCATGGTTCCATTCAACTGATTAACCAGACTCTTTACCAGCTGCAAACCCAAAGTTTCAGGAGTTTTTTTCATTTCCGTTTCAGGTATACCCACACCATTATCTGCTACTTTCAATTTAAACAGTTCATTATTTTTATTTAGAGTTATCTGGATTTTTCTCCCTTTTGTTCCCTCAGGAAATGCGTGTTTCAAAGAATTGGTAACCAGTTCATTGATGATCAGTCCTAAGGGTATGGCTGTATCAAGCCCCATTTCAATATCCGAAACATTAATTTGAGTTTGGATAACTCCAGTTTCCACCTCGTACAAAGAGAAAAGATTGGATACAAAGCTCTCCACATAATCTTTAATTTTTAGATGAGTCATATCTGGTGATTGGTACAGTTTCTCGTATATCGTGGCCATGGATTTAACCCTGCTTTGACTACCCAGGAGAACATCTCTAGAATTCTCATCAACGTAGCGGGACTGGAGATTGAACAGGCTGGATATGATCTGCAGACTGTTGTTAACCCGGTGATGAACTTCCCGCAGTAAAATAGTTTTTTCTTCCAGGG
>CAYWTT010000691.1:0-2042 GCA_964461245.1 uncultured Prolixibacteraceae bacterium
GTGGTGGATGCCACACCCTACGGGAAAGACCTGTTGAAACCCCTTGCCGACGCTTGTCACCGGCAGGGGATCAAACTCGGTTTTTATTACTCTCAGGCGGTGGATTGGACCAATCCGGGTGCTTCTGCAGCCCGCAGGCTGATGCGGGAGGGATGGCCCAATCCCGATTCCACCCGCATCGACCAATATACCCTGGAACACGACGGTCACTGGGATCCCATTCAGATGACCTCCACTTTTGATGAGTACATCGACCGGGTAGCAGTTCCCCAGGTGAGAGAGCTGTTGACAAATTACGGGAAGGTTTCAATTTTATGGTGGGATTACGATGCCCAGATGAAGAGTGCGACAGGGGCGGCAAAACTGCAGGAATTGTTGAAACTGCAGCCGGGGATTATTTCCAACAACCGTTTGCATGCCGACTTCCCCGGCGATACCAAAACCCCGGAACAGTCCATTCCCGACCGGGATGCCGTAACCGGCCAGAACTGGGAAACCTGTATGACCATGAACGGATCGTGGGGATACAAGGAGTTCGACAAAAACTGGAAATCATCCGAAAGCCTGATCCGCAACCTGATTAAAATCGCCTCACGCGGGGGCAATTATCTGCTGAACATCGGCCCTAAAGCCGACGGAACTTTTCCGGAAGAGAGCGTGCAAAGATTGCAGGAAATCGGTAAGTGGATGAAAGTGAACGGAGAGGCGATATACGGAACCAAGGCCAGTCCTTTGCCTACGCTGCCCTGGGGGGAATGTACGATGAAGGAGGTAAAAAACGGAACAATTTTATATCTTTCGGTGCTGGAGTGGCCGAAAGATGGAATTCTCCCTGTTCCTGGACTCAGAAACAGGGTAGTTTCGGCCAGCATCCTGGCTTCGGGGGAAAAATTGGCCACTTCCCTTTCCAGTGGCGGACTGGATATCCGGGTTCCCGAATCGGCGCCTGACACCATCGCCACGGTGGTGAAAATTAGGGTGAGAGGCAGAATAGCAGGGGAAGTCCCGGCAGCCGTGAAGCAAATGCAAAGCGGGGCGATAGATTGAAAAAATTTGTGATTTGTGCTGAGTTAACAGGTTATGGTAAATTTAACTAGAGCTGAATTTCTTAAGCTTTCTTTATTGGCGGTTGCTGCAACTGTTGTCAATAAAAGGGCATTGTCTGGCGAGCCGGTTGTCAGGAAAAGGAAGCGTATTCCTGTAATCCACGCCACCGACCTGTACCATTTTCATAACGATCCCGATGACCACTGGGATCTGGCTACGCTGTATGCCCTGGCTTTCTCGGGAGATATTGATTTGCTCGGAATCCTGTACGATTATCCTGTAAAACCGGGCAGCGATCCCGATGTGATGGGGGTAGCCATGATGAATCATATTACCGGACTGGTTGTTCCGGGTGTGGTGGGCACTCCTTATCCGATGAAAAACAGAAATGACATTCAGCCGGAAGCCGACCCAAGGGCACACCAGGGAATCCAATGGTTACTTGAAACCCTGCGGAGGGCTGAATCCCCTGTGGTGATCAATGTGGTTGGATCTGCCACCAGTGTGGCTGTGGCTTTTAAAAAGGAGCCTTCCTTGTTCGCCAGGAAATGCAGGGCCATATACCTGAGCGCCGGATCGGCTTACGGGCTTGAGGATCAGAAACTGGAATACAACGTAAAACTGGATCCGCTTGCATTTGCTGCCTTGTTCGATGCTCCCTCCCCGGTGTACTGGATGCCCTGTTTTGCCAGGACGAATATTGGGGAAGTAGCTGAGTTCGGATCTTATTACCGTTTTACTGAAAAGGAAATACTCTTCGATCTTCCCCGCAGAGTGCAGAATTTCTTTCTTTTCATGAGAGAAAAGAAACCCAGCCATGAGTGGTTCACCTATCTGAACAGTGATCCCGACCTGAAGTTATTGACCGGCTTCGGGGAATCGGTAAGGTCAATGTGGTCTACAGCCGGTTTTTTACATACCGTGGGAAAAACAGTGACCCCCGATGGAAATGTGGTGCCGTCAGGATCGGCTGGGAACGAAGTCTTTTCTTTTCT
>CAYWTT010000692.1:0-2039 GCA_964461245.1 uncultured Prolixibacteraceae bacterium
CCCGATTGTTGTCGTACAGGTGGGCGCTTCGCTACGTATGCTCCATCCTTCCTCGCACTTCGCCCAACAAAATGTTTGATAACATTTTGTTAATAAAAAATTAAACAAAATGTTTTGTATGTTTCATAAAAGAGGACTATTTTCGTAATTACAAACTTTTAAACCAAAATCGAAGAATTTCAAGGATGAATCCGGGATTTATTTTGGATTATGTTGATCCACATTGAAGGGGAGTGGTGTATCTCATTGTGAGGTTTTCATTTCTCTTCTGAGCGGTACATTATCCGGAAATCATACAGGAAATCTTTGAATTGGCGATATGGAATACAGAAAGGACAACCACAGTTACACCTGAGTTTGCCTGCATGAAAAGTCATGCGGACTGGAATGAATTTGAATTAACTCATGTTAGTCAAACAAAATATCTGATTCAATGAAAAACTTTTTTACCTTTTTAATTTTCCTTGTTTTTTTCTTTCCGGGTTATGGGCAAGAGCTCTATTGGGGTTCCCAAAGACCTGAAGGCCATATGAGTCTCAAAACAGCCAGTATGCCCGGTTTGGCGCCTCTGGAATGCCTTCCCTGTGCATTGCCTGAAAATGAGCCCGATATTAAGAACAATGAACTGGACACGGTAAACGGAGGATGTAATTCAACTCCGGAAATCTTTTCTGAAATTCATTTGGGGGATGTATACTGCGGAAGGGCCAACCAATATAAATTTGACGGGGGAGATTACCGTGATACCGATTGGTACAGATTAATTCTGACCGGTACTCAAACCGTTCACTACTCGGTTATTGCCGATTTTCCGGTTACCATTTTTGTGTTCAGGGGACCTTGTAGTATTGATAATATTCCGCTGAACTCTCAGAGTTACATCACTCCGGGGACACAGGCAACGATCAGCGTGACGCTGACTCCCGGGGAATACTACTTCTGGGTTGGTCCGGCTGGTTGGAACCCGAGTTATCAGGGGAATTATATGATCACCCTTACCGAACAGCCTCCTGTTTCTCCCTGGTGTGCGGATACCAATATTTCCGCGACTTTTCAGTCTGCCACACAACCTCAGGGACCATGGACTTTATTATCAACCGATCAGAATAATGTTCACAATATGGTTTGTATTGATCCCAGCGTTCCTTTATACCATCTGGATATCAATTTTTTGAAAACCATTACTCCTTTAAAGGAAGGCTACATGAATCCATTTTTCCTTTCCGGGAAATTCCCGGAAGCATTTTGGGATTATTGGGATGACAAAGGGGTGAACAGTTCGGCATCCGGTGACTGGCATCAGGTTATGTGGAATATTCTCAATGGAGGATTTCCATTTTTCTATGTGAAACAGGTTGGATCAGATTTTCAGATGATCGACGGTTTATCTTATGTGCAGGGACTGGGAGAGTTTACTTTGCGGATTCCCGGAGATTTTCCGCCCAGTGTGTATAATTTCACCGGAAGATTAAGAGATAAAACGAACAAGGATTCCGATCCCGTCACGTTTAAAATCGCGATCGGGGACTCGGTTCCTCCCACATTTACCCGTCCGGCGGATTTCACTATTTATCGGGATGATATCTGCGGGTATGACGCATCGGTCAGTATAACAGGTGATGTGACGGATGAAACCGATAACTGTGGTGTGGGCCAGGCCACCTACAAAGATTCAGTCAATGCTGCAAATCCCTGCGAAGTGGTTATTCTTCGCACCTGGAGCCTTACCGACGTGAACGGAAACAGCGCTTCCGACCAGATTCAGACCATCCTGGTTAAAGATAATATGGCTCCCGTTATGGTATTGCATCCCGAGGAAGTGTTTCTGACAAAATATGGAAAATGGACACTTAGCAAGGAAAACCTCTATCAAATCACCCAAGGTGTTACTGACAACTGTACCCCTTACAAAGAGCTTAAGTTTACGGTTACGCCGAGCGGATTTGATTGTTCTGATATCGATGAGCCCGTGAAAGTGCAGGTGACCGCCACGGATCAGTGCGGAAACTCAGCTTCCATGTCAACCTATGTAACGGTAA
>CAYWTT010000693.1:0-2034 GCA_964461245.1 uncultured Prolixibacteraceae bacterium
CCTGAGTGCCGGTAACTGGATTTTTGAAGCTTCGTCCTATAGTGCAATCAGCTGTCTGGTAAAAGACTTCAGGCCGGACCTGACGGAAATGGATTACGATGCGGTTCCTGCACTTAATCCGAACGAATTTTATATTCATCAGTTTCTTCCTGGTTCCGGAATAACGTTGAAATGGTTTCTGGATACTTTTACGGAAAGCGGGAAGAAAGATCCCTTTTCGGAAATTGAAAAAAAGGCAGCCGAACTGCCATGCGGTTCGGAGGGGCTGATGGCAGTCGGTCTTTTCGGGGGAAGTGCGATGCCTTTTGACGGCGAGCTGAAGGGAACCTGGAGCGGAATTACCTGGAATCACAGGAAGGAACATTTTTACAGAGCTTTGCTGGAAAGCTTTGCCTATGAACTTTCTTATACGATAGAAAGTATGAAAAAGATGTATCCGGAATATGCGAATCATACCCGTATTAAATTGATCGGAGGCGGTGCGGGATCAAAAATATGGCCAAAGATTCTTGCCGATGCTACGGGATGTGAATTTGTAACATTGAATCGGAATGATGTCGCGATGCTCGGAACTTCTTTCCTGAGTGCAAAGGCAGCCGGTCTTATTGATGAGATTTCAGTACTGTCCGAAAGTATCGTGGAGGAAAAGGAAAGTTTTTATCCGGATTGGGATAATCATGAAATTTATGGAAAATACCGGACTGTTTACAGAGAACTGAAAAAGGCAACAAGAGAATCCTGCAGAAAATTATATCATATGAGCTGAACATTTCATTAAGGAGAAAACATGAATACTCTGAAAGTACGCGTTGTACCGCTTCGTTTCAGCGAAGCAAATGAAAGAGAGCAAAAGGAATTTGCGGAACAGCTTGAACGGTTAAAAGATTTTTATGGTGAAGCAGCGGATATTCTGGACCCGGTTTTTGTGGGTGAAAAACTGCCTGAGGCAGACGCAATTATCTTTCCGCAGCTGATCGGAGCGGCTTACAGACATCTGGAGGAACTGAAGGAATATGATAAGCCGATGGTTGTTTTTACGTCCCGCTTCGGTACGGTTGAAATGTGGGACTGGGAAATCATTTCCTACCTCAGAAGTGCGGGTCTGAATGTATTTTCACCTTACAGCGTTGAAATCGGAAAAGTGATTCTTCGCGCTATTGCCGTAAAGGAACATCT
Source organism: uncultured Prolixibacteraceae bacterium (assembly GCA_964461245.1). Taxonomy (GTDB): domain Bacteria; phylum Bacteroidota; class Bacteroidia; order Bacteroidales; family Prolixibacteraceae; genus UBA1413. The sequence goes on from CAYWTT010000693.1 coordinate 1,177, forward strand.
GAAAAGTGCAAGATTTTTAATGTTCCAGGACGAGCCTGGAGAAGGGATGCAGGCCAATATTTTTAAACGGTTTTTCTGGTGGGAAAAACAATGTACCGAACAAATGGAAAAAACCTTCGGACTCAAAATTATTTATAGAAGCTGGAAGGAAGTAAATCATCGGGCAGAATTGATCCCGGATGATCAGGCAAAAATCGTATTTGATTCCTGGAAGGTAAATCAGGAGGGAGTAAGTACAGAATCGCAGATCCTGGTAGCAAAGCTCTATCTTGCCGTAAAACAGACCATTGATGAACTCGGCGGAGTAGATGGTATTGGCGCAAACTGCCTGAATGAGTCGATGTACTGCAAAACCACGCCCTGCCTGGTTTGGAATATGCTGTTTGAACAGGAAGGAATTATCTGGTGCTGCGAAGGCGATACCTTAACGATGCTGAGCACCTATATCCTTTATGAATCTCTGAAACAGCCGATCATGATGACTAATATCTATCCATTCCTTGTAGGAAAAGCTGCCTGCAGCCATGAGAAAATTGAAGATTTCCCTGAGGAAAAAGACCCTGAGAATTATGCACTTGGCGTTCACTGCGGTTATGCCGGGTTTGCTCCAAGAAAGTTCTGCGCAAAATGGAAGATGGTACCTAAGGTCTTGGAAATTGTTGATGAAAAGGCATACATGATCAACTGTGAACTTCCGGCCGGTGACATTGTGATAGCAAAAATTATGCCTACTTTTGACAAGATTACAGTTATACCTGCAGTAATTGAGAAGTATGTTCAGTTTCCGGGAACAGATGCCCGGAATGCTTCCCTGATTCATTATTCGAATGGAGAAGGAGTCATGGAAGAACTGTCCAG
>CAYWTT010000694.1:0-2031 GCA_964461245.1 uncultured Prolixibacteraceae bacterium
TTTCAACAGACGACCGGGTTTATCTTCTTCATACAATACAACGTAAGCCAAATTCTTTCGTTCAAAACTTTTTTTGAAAACTGAAGCATTCACAAAGTGCAATTTATCCTGAATATCCAGCTCAACATTTTTTGTAGCAGTGGCTGTCAATGCAAGAACCGGAACATTGGGTAAATGTTCGCGGATCGAAGCTATTTTCAAATAGGAGGGACGGAAGTCATATCCCCATTGAGAAATACAATGTGCTTCATCAATTGCAAGCAAATTGACATTCATCTTCTTCAATCGTTCAATGAAAATATCGGAAGTCAATCGCTCAGGTGAAACGTAAAGGAATTTTTCTTTCCCGTAGATACAATTATCTAAAGCGATATCCACTTCATTGCGACTCATTCCGGAAACAATGCAAACTGCAGGAATACCTTTTTTGCGAAGATTATTAACCTGATCTTTCATCAAGGCGATCAAAGGCGAGATAACAATGCAGATTCCTTCCCTGGCCATTGCCGGCACTTGAAAGCAAATTGATTTTCCACCACCGGTAGGAAGTAATGCAAGTGTATCTTTTCCCTCAAGTACAGAAAGGATAATATCTTCCTGCAATGGGCGAAAATGTGTGTGCCCCCAATATTGATTTAATATTTGCTGAATGTTACTTTTCATTCAGTAACAATTAAAGGCGATTGATAAGATTTCCCTTTATAAAAAGAAGTAACGATATACACTCCGCTATTTAGAGTTGGAAAAGAGCTTACGAAAGTTTGTTCCTTAAATACTTTTGAAAACAATTGTTTGCCTGAAACATCATACACAATTATTTGATCAACAGGTCGGGTAAAATGGAGAATGGAATTTGAACAAAATGGATTAGGAAAAACAGCATTCACCGATCTATCGATTTCCTCAATTCCAATACCTGATTCTTTTTGATAAACCAGAACTTTCTGATTATTTACAAAGTCAGCACCGGCGATGAGAAATCCACCGTAAACAGAAGGCTGAATATCGTAACCAATATTTATTGGAGAGCTGCCAAAATATTTTTTTGATAATTCAGTACCTGCTATGTCAGTTAAAATTAAAACAATTCTTTTAGTTGCAGTAGTTGAATCGTGGCTATAGCCGGCAATTGCATAATTGCCGTCGATCGTTTCGCTTAATGCAAAACCTGCATCACTCATATCAGTTCCGGGAATCATCTTTGACCAGATAAGATTTGAAGCCCCAACATTGATCTTTGATAGCTGTATGTCGAATTGCTGACTGGTATTGGTAGCCGATTCACCAACAACAAGCAAATCATTGTTGAAGTCTATGAATAAATTTTTACTGCCGCTGTTTAAATGTGAAGATATCGAAAGGTCCCACAAGTAATTCCCTGTGCTGTCAAATGCGGCAACATAAGGGTTAACGGTAGATAAATTCAGAGGCCTGTCGCCACAAATAAGAATTGTTCCATCAGAAGTGACAACACAATTTTCAGCCGTTTCATTTATACCCACATCACCAAAATTGAAAGTGTGTAAAAAATTTCCCGAAGCGTCTGTTATTATACCATACAAATTCAAATCGCCGTTTGCAGTATCGGTAGCCGCTCCTGTGAATACCAGATTCCCATCCTGAAATGTACTTACTCCGGTGAACCAGGCATTAGAATTTAGTGAATTCGAATACTCCCAAATTACTGCGCCGGTCGAATCAACTTTTATCGCCAAAGGAAAATTGTTTCCACCATGCACCATTTTAGAACCCACCAGTAAAAAACTGTTATCGTCGAGTGCGAGCATTCTCATCATCATATAATGATGCAGTGAGTCGCCATAGTACCGAGTGAATTCTTCATTTCCGTACGCATCTAATTTGGTAAATGTGATCAAAGAATACAAGGCATCATCTCCATATCCGCCTAAGTAAATAGAACCTCCCGAACTTTGGTAAACCCCATGCGCATAGCTGATAAGTTGAGCGGAACCTAAATTCTTTACATACGATGCAGGTTGACCTGCAGACAACTTACCAATAAATAGTGCG
>CAYWTT010000695.1:0-2023 GCA_964461245.1 uncultured Prolixibacteraceae bacterium
ATTTCAGCCACATCCATGGTGATATCCGATCCTTTTCCCATGGCAAAACTGACATCCGACAAAGCCATGGCTTCCGAATCATTTATTCCGTCTCCCACCATGGCCACAACTCTGCCCTCCTTCTGGAGATTCCGGATATAGACAGCTTTATCAGAAGGAAGAAGGCCCGATTTCCACCGGCTGATACCTGAAAGTGACGCAACCGCCCGGGCAGTGTTTTCATTATCCCCGGTCAGAAGACAGATCTCATATCCATTGCTTTTCAGTTTTGTGATCGCCTCCCGAGCTGAGTCCTTTATTTTATCGGCTACGGCAATTAATGCCACCAGTTCTTTTTCCCGTGAAAAGTAAATCACGGTTTGGGCTTCCAGCTGAAAATCGAGAACCGATTGCCGGTCAGAGCCTGTAATTGTGATCCCCAGGTCTTCCATCAGTTTCTCATTTCCCACTGCACAACGCAATGTCCTGAAATATGCCACCGCCCCTTTTCCCGGCAGGGCAGTGAATTCGTTCGGAGCAACAGGTGTAACACCCTTGTTCTTCAGGTAGTTCACAACGGCTTCAGCCAACGGGTGTTCTGAGTGCATCTCCAATCCGCACAATATCTGGAAGAGCTCGGGAGAATCTTTTTTCCATATCATTTCGGTAACTTCAGGTTTACCTGTAGTTACCGTACCGGTTTTATCAAAAACAACTGTATCGCATTTACAGGCTTTTTCAAGTCCCTCCGCATCTCTGATCAGGATTCCCTTTGACGCGGCTCTGCCAATTCCCGCCATGATTGCGGTAGGAGTAGCGAGCCCAAGAGCGCAGGGGCAGGCAATGATCAATACCGAAACCATAGCCTGAACAGCCAGCGTTACGGATTCAGTTCCTCCGGCCGACAACCAAACGATCAGGGTGACAACCGCAAAAAGCATGACTAAAGGAACAAACACAGCCGCAATCCTATCCACCAGTTTCTGCACCGGGGGCTTGCTCTCCTGGGCATCCCTTACGGTTTGGATGATCTGCCCGAGAACGGTATCCCCTCCCACTTTCTGTGCTGACAAGACAAAGCTGCCCTTCTGGTTGATCGTTCCGGAAAAAACCGGATCACCTTCCTGTTTTTCTATTGGGACCGGTTCTCCGGTAATGGCACTTTCATCCACAAAAGAGGTTCCGGAGGTCACCACTCCATCGACAGGAATACGGTCTCCCGGTCTTATTCTGAGCAGGTCATGGATTTGCACCCTGCCGACCGGGATAATCTGGTCATTCCCATTCTCTTGCACAAGGCTGACCGTGTCGGGTTGCAGCCCGATCAGTTTTTTCAGGGCCGAAGCGGTATTTGATTTTGCTTTCTCCTCCAGCATCCGGCCCAGCAAAATAAACAGAATGATAACGGCGGAAGCTTCAAAATAGATCTGGGAATGTTTGCCATGACTCCCGAGGTAATGGGGAAAGATCAAGTTAAAGAGACTGAAAAACCAGGCGATGCCGGTACTTAAGGCGACCAAGGTATCCATATTACTATGGAGGTGCTTCAGTTGACGGAAGGCGTTGATAAAAAAACGACGGCCAAACCAGAACGTAACGGGCGTGGAGAGCAGCAGCATGGCCAGCCCGGTATAGGGTCTGCCCGGGAAGAACATCCCCATGACCACGACAGGCAGGGTGAAGATAGCAGCCCAAAGGGTATTCCGTTCAAGTATTTCAAACTCTCTGGCTTTGATTTTTTGGGTTTCTCCTGCAGGAGTTTCTTCAACGATCAGGTCATATCCGGCCGACTGGAGGGCTTCCCTGAAATTTTCAGGATCCCCCTTTTCAGGATTAAACTCGATCCAAACCGTGTTGGATGCAAAATTCACACCGGCCGCATGTACTCCCTGCTGTTTCTTCACTGTATTTTCCACAGTAAGGGCACATGATGCGCAACTCATCCCTATGACAGGAAAACTCTTTTTTACCAGCTTTTCCATGGTCAGATAATTAGTTGATCCTTATAAACTCACTTATTTTTTATCTCAAACTGAGTCGGATA
>CAYWTT010000696.1:0-2016 GCA_964461245.1 uncultured Prolixibacteraceae bacterium
ATGTTGCCGATCAGCTCAGAATAGACTTTGGTAGCCGTGTCAAAGCCAAAGGAGTTTTCAATCATCTCGTTTTTCAGATCCCCATCGATCGTCTTTGGACAACCGATCACCTGTACCCCGGCATTTTGGGCCATATAGTATTCTGCCAGCACACAGGCATTGGTGTTGCTGTCGTCCCCGCCAATAATAACCAGCGCCCGGATATCCAATTTTTTCAAAATTTCCAGGCCTTTGTCGAACTGTGCTGTCTCTTCCAGTTTGGTACGCCCGGAACCAATGATATCGAAACCGCCCGTATTCCGAAAATCATTCAGATATTCATCGGTAATTTCGATGTATTTATGGTCTACCAATCCTCCGGGACCCCCCAGAAAGCCGTACAGTCTGCTCTCCTGGTTCAGCCGCTTGATCCCGTCATAAATTCCGGCAATCACATTGTGACCCCCCGGAGCCTGACCCCCCGAAAGAATTACCCCTACATTCACCGAGGCAAAGGTTTTTGCTTCGTCTCCTTTTTCAAAAGTAATCAAAGGCAGCCCATAGGTAAATGGAAAAAGCCCGGCAATTTCCTGCTGATCGGCTACCGAATTGGTTTTTTCACCTTCAATCAGCTTAACGCTTCCCAGCAGGGACTGGGGAAGTTTGGGCAGATATTTTGCCCGTTCCTGTTGCAACGTACTTATTGTCATTTTATTCGTTTAATAATTTCATGAAACAGTATGCTAAAATAACATGAAATCAGCCTTTTTCTCACAACGGTTCAACCAGACCAGGTTAAATTAAAGTAAAATTAAAGCGTATTACCATGCAGATATTCGGATTATCTTTGGCGCCATGGTTCACGAGATAAACTTTGCCGGTTTTCTGGACAGGGATCTTCCCCTGATTGATGTCCGTTCTCCCGGAGAATATGCCAAAGGGCATATCCCCGGGGCCGTGAACATTCCCCTTTTTTCGGATACCGAAAGAGCACATGTGGGGACTTTGTACACCCAAGTATCCAGGGAAAAGGCAATGGAAGTCGGGTATGCGTTGGTAAATCCCAAACTGGAAACCTTCCTGATTAAATCGCGTGAAGTGGCCCCGGATGGTAAAGTGGCTGTTCACTGCTGGCGGGGTGGCATGCGCAGTCAGGCATTTGCCCGGCACCTGGATGAGCATGGATTTGAAGAAGTGTTTTGTCTCACAGGAGGATACAAAGCTTACCGGAATCATATCCTGGACTTTTTCAATTCTCCTTTTAAACTGAACATCCTAGGAGGCTATACCGGCAGCGGAAAGACAAAAATCATCCGGTACCTGATGGAGAAGGGTTACCAGGCCGTAGATCTGGAAGAGGTGGCCCGTCACAAAGGATCGGCATTCGGCGCACTGGGACAGGAGCTGCAACCCAGCCAGGAACAGTTCGAAAACGACCTCTTCGATGCTTTCCGGAAGCTGGATGTTTCCCTCCCAATATGGCTGGAAGACGAAAGCCACAACATCGGCGGAGTGACTATTCCGCTGAATCTTTACCAGAGGATGCTGCCCAGCCCGGTATACTTTCTCGAGATCCCGCGCGAAGCCCGGGCTGAAAACCTGGTGGAGGAATATGCCCTTTTTGCCCCGGAATTGCTGGCTGAAGCCATTACCCGGATTTCCAGGCGGCTGGGAGGACAAAACACCAAAACAGCTCTTCATTATCTCGGGAATCGTGACTTTTATGAACTCGCCCTCGTGATCCTGACCTATTACGACAAGGCCTATCTGAAAGGGCTTCGACTCCATGATCCCGGACAGGTTTTCCCTATCAGGGGAGACTCAACCGATACGGTTAAAAACGCAAATATAATACTCATCACCTATGTCAAACTTTTCGGAAATTAAACTGACCCAGTTCAGTCACGGCGCTGGGTGCGGATGCAAAATCTCGCCCAAAATCCTGGATGCCATTTTAAAAAACAGAACTTCGCAATTCGATGACCCGCGTTTGCTGGTCGGGAACGAAAGCCGCGATGATGCGGCAGTTTTTGATTA
>CAYWTT010000697.1:0-2013 GCA_964461245.1 uncultured Prolixibacteraceae bacterium
TAAGGCAGGAGAATATTTTCGTGATGGACCGGAGCAGGGCCAGCCACCAGGATATACGTCCCCTGAAACTGATCATCCTGAATCTGATGCCGCTGAAAATCATCACCGAGACCGACCTTCTCCGGTTGCTCTCCAATACACCGCTGCAGATAGAGGTGGATTTTCTGAAACTGAAGGGACATATCTCCAGAAACACTCCGGAAGAGCATATGCAATCGTTTTACCAGCCTTTCAGCAAACTGAAAAAAAACAATTATGACGGAATGATCATTACCGGGGCACCGGTTGAACATCTGCCATTTGAGGAAGTGACTTACTGGCACGAGCTGCAGGAGATCATGAACTGGGCTGAGGAACAGGTATATGCTTCCCTTTTCATTTGCTGGGCAGCCCAGGCCGGATTGTTCCACCACTACGGCATTCCCAAATATGCCCTGAAGGAGAAGATGTTCGGCGTATTCCGGCATACCGTATCCGACGATAAACTTCCCATTTTCAGGGGATTCGACGACGAGTTTTATGTTCCCCATTCCCGGCATACCGAAATCAGGAGCATTGACATTGAAAAAACCGTTGGATTAAACATCCTCTCTTCTTCGGAAGAATCCGGAGTAAACATGGTGATGGGCCGCAGCGGGCGTCACCTTTTTATTACCGGACACCCCGAATATACACGCTATACGCTCGACAGGGAATACCGCCGTGACCTGGGAAGAAACCTGTCCATCCAAATTCCCGCCCACTATTATCCCGGTGATGATGCCGGCAAAACTCCCGTGATGCGCTGGAAATCTGCTGCAAATCTCTTATTCAGCAATTGGCTGAATTATTATGTCTATCAGGAAACGCCTTACAACCTGTCAGAAATCCATGGTCCGGGGCAGTCTGCTATTCATTATACCAGTTGATATGCCGCGTCAGGTACATGGTGGCGGCAAGGATCAGGAATAAACCCAAGCTGCCGGCAAGAAGGGCAAAGGTTTCCATCTGGAGCAAGATAAAAATAAAAACCAGGGAACCGGCCAGAACCAGGGTAAGAATACCCGAGTGGATCCATTTCTTCTGAAATGTTCTGGAATAGCCGAATACCAGTGAGAGAACAGAAAGGGAGGATATCAGGTAGGCCACGTTGAATCCAAGGTGTTCGGAGATGGAAAGCAATAGAAGGTAAAAGATCAGGATGGCAAATCCTACCAGAGCATATTGAATGGGATGTATGCGTTCGCCCGTGATGATCTCATTCAGGAAAAAGGAGAGAAAAACCAGCAAAATGACCAATATTCCGTATTTGGCACTCCGCATGTTTTTCTGGTAATGGTCGGCTGTGGTGACCAGTTCTACCCCAAAATCAGAATTGGTCATGGAATATTTCTCACCCACCCATGACTGCGGATAATTCCGGTTGAAGTGAAGGATCTTCCATTCTGCATCAAATCCACGGGAGGTGACCAAGTAGGATGCAGGTAAGAAATTTCCTGTAAATCCGGGATCATTCCATGTGGAAGAAAGAGCGACCGTGGTGGTCTGACCCAGCGGCGCAAACTGCAGTGAACGGGATCCTTTCAGGTGAAGTACACAACTGAACCTGGCCGGAAAACTGGTCGCCGGATCGATGGGCAGGGAGAGGGTAATCCCGTTTGAACCCATTACTGCCTTATCCATTCCCGGAGAAAAAACATGCTTCAGCCCGTTCCATTCCAGTTCAGTCAAATTGCTGATCCCCCTGGGATCGGACAGGGCAATTGAAAGTTCTGCTTTGTCCCAGTGAAGGCTGGAAGGAGATATTTGCAGGACTTCCGCATCGGGAGGGGAGAAAGTCCCAGATATTTTGATTTCCGATTCATATACAACTACTCTGTAAATGCTTCTGAACCGTTCATGAGGAACAACTCTCCCCTCCACATGAAGGGATTCAGGAAGGAAAAAACAGTTCTGCGTTACTATTTCCTGATCATTTTTCTTCCCATCTTCCCTGCTTTCAGTAACCGGAACGGTTAAAACCGGTCCTCTTAC
>CAYWTT010000698.1:0-2009 GCA_964461245.1 uncultured Prolixibacteraceae bacterium
TTTGATTTTTGCTGCTGTGGTGATTCGGGAATCCGATAAAGTCCTGATGAGGCAGATTGAGGATGGGTTATTTGTCGGAGATGCGCTTAAAAATGCCTTAGATGAATTAATCCGGGGAGTCATGCTTCCTTATTTCATCTTAAGTCTGGTCCTCTTTATTTTTGGCTTTCTCATAAAATTTTCCTTGTTGCCAGAATTGGATGCGAATGTCTTAAACAAGAACATTGATGGGAAAGATAAGCCCCGACAGTCGATTTTCCAATACCCGGCATTAATACTTGGAATTATAGCCATGTTTTTTCATATTGGCACCCAAATGATCTCTTTGGCAACCATCATTGATTATGCCGGCACAATGGGACTGGTTCTGGATGGTCCTGCGAAAAACTTTCCATCCTACACAATGACCTTTACCTTCATGGGCTACCTTTTAGGAATCATACTTATCCCCAAATACCTCAACCAAAGAGTTGCATTACTAATTTGTGCCTGTTTAAATCTGGTATTGTCATTCTGTGTGATATTTGTGACAGGACCTGTAAGATTGCTCGGAATGGAGACGGATATTTCCATCTGGTTTCTGGTTCTAATGGGGCTTCCCAACGCATTGCTGTATGCTGGAATTTGGCCTTTAGCCATTAATGGTCTCGGTCGACTTACCAATCTTGGTTCAGCATTTCTGGTAATGGCTTTGTCGGGGAGCGCTATTTTACCTTTGTTGTTCAGCTATTTTGTTGAATTGCACCTGGCTGACTCAAATTCGGCATTCCTCGCCATGAAAACAGCCTACTGGATTTTTGTACCCTGTTTCATCTATATTATCTGGTATGCATTTCAAGGCTACAGGATAAAATCATGGAGGAGCATGAGAGTTGAAACGGCAGGTTTTTCATCATAATGGCATAAAACATAATTTAACAGTTAAATACAGTTTTAGTAGCTCTGCTAAAATATAATACTGGCTTGAAAACATGACTAGGTTAATAATTAAAGGCGGCAAGCTGATATTCCCTCATGAAATAAAAGACGATTTGTGTCTTATATGTGAAGGAGGAAAGATCGCTGAAATCTTAAAGGATGAGGGAATAATAATCCGAAAGGATGACCTTGTCATCGATGCAAAAGGGAGCTATGTAGCTCCGGGATTTATTGATATTCACACGCATGGTGGGGGAGGATATGATTTTATGGATGGAACGGTTGAGGCATTCCTGGGTGCGGCAGAGGCTCATGTCAAATATGGTACAACCGCTTTGTTACCAACAACGCTGACGAGTACCACGGAAGAGTTGTTTCATACGTTCTCCATATACAAAGAGGCTAAAAATCGGAATATTTATGGCTCCAGTTTCTTAGGATTACATCTTGAAGGCCCCTATTTTTCTTTCAATCAACGCGGAGCCCAGGATCCCAAGTATCTCCGAAATCCTGATCCAAAGGAATACGAAAGAATTCTTGAAGAAACTGAAGACATTGTGAGATGGAGTCTGGCGCCGGAATTGCCAGGTGCTTTGAAGTTTGGAGAGGTTCTTGCTTCAGGGGGAATTTTGCCATCGGTTGCCCACAGTGATGCCATTTATGAAGAAGTACTCAGCGCTTTTCATGCCGGATTCACGCACATTACCCACCTGTATTCCGGAATGTCTACCATAACCCGGAGAAATGCATTCCGTTATGCCGGCGTGGTGGAGGCAGCATATTTAATAGATGATATGACGGTGGAGATCATTGCAGATGGCGTTCATCTGCCTAAATCGCTTTTGCAATTTGTGTATAAATTCAAAGGATCTGATAAAATCGCACTTTGTACTGACTCCATGAGGGGGGCAGGTATGCCTGATGGGGAGTCCATACTCGGAAGCTTAAAAAATGGGCAGAAAGTGGTGATTGAAGATGGAGTAGCTAAGTTGCCTGACCGGACTGCTTTTGCAGGCAGTACCGCCACAGCTGATCGCCTGGTTCGGACCATGGTGACTTTAGCTGAAGTTACCTTGTCAGAGGCTGTTAAA
>CAYWTT010000699.1:0-2005 GCA_964461245.1 uncultured Prolixibacteraceae bacterium
TTAAAAGAACGTAAGTTATTAACAATCAAATTGTTAATAATTATTAAGGATCAACGAATTAGTCATCCACTGTTCTTTTTTATAATCAGTTAATGAAGTACGGATGGCTTTTAATGGTTTAAACTTCTCACAAAACAACCTGAAACTTTTAGCTTTCAGGTTGTTACCCGATTTTAATTCGACCGGTATACCTTGCCTTCTTCCTGAACGACGAAATCGGCTTCGGAAGTACTCCGCTCATTTGTCCAGTAACCGATATATCGTTCACTGTTCAGGCGCAGCTGCTGCATCACATACTGTTCGGTGAGCGCGCCTTTAAACTCGGTGAAGATTTTATCACCCTCGATGATCGTCCGTACATTTAATCCCGCCAATGTAGGTTCCGTCTACCGTAAAACGAAGCCATGATCGGATGTTAGTTCAGATAATTTGGGTTGATCCGTTATTCAGAACTCCCTCCCCGTCGAAAAAGATAGCGGATTCATCGAAATATTTTGTTTTCAGGGAGAAACAGGCTTACCTTAGATTGAAAAGTTTAAAAACAAGGCTATGAAACTTCTAAGGATTTTAATCTTTATTCTGATATTTCTGGCGGTTTCGGGTTGTTCTGATTTCTTCATGATCTGTTCGCTTCATCCCTTCTACCTCGAAAAGGATATAATTCTGATCCCTGCGGTGGAAGGAATCTGGAAGGCCAGGCCGATCAATGCCTTTCCTGAAAAGAAGGGTGATGAGAAATTCAATGTATGGAATCGTGCAGATACTGCTTCGGAATGGAAAGTGGAAAGGTTTATTTCAAGGACCACGATGAAAGACAAACAAGGAAAGGACTCCCTAGTGGTCCGGCCTATGAATTATTACAGTGTAATCCTCACTGGCATCCCGACCGGCAGCGACCAATATGAATTCAGGATGGTGCTGTTTAAAGTGAATGGCACCCTGTATGCCGATTTCATGTCGGCAGGGAATACTGCCCTCGCTGAAAGCAGGCTGGCTACCGAAAGCTATTTCACCATCCACACCCTGGCAAGAGTTGTATTCAGTGAATCCAAAATGCAAGTGTCCTGGCTGAGTGCTGAAAACATGAAAGAGATGATTGAAACCAAACATGCGAGGGTGAGTTACCGATGGGTCAGCAGTGCCAAACGGCTGTTGCTGACCGGAACGCCGGAACAACTTACCGGAATGATCAAACGGTATGCCGGTGAAACCCGGTTTATTAACTGGGACAAACAACAAGCCATGTTGCAATTAACCGCCCTAAATCACTGATCCATGAAACTCAGCATTTCGAAAAAAAAATGGTCGACAGCGCTCCACCTGCTGTTGTGGCTGATCTCCATCAACTTCTGGTACCTCTTTTTCAATCCCGGAGTGGAATCAACCGGCCTCATCAAAGGGCTGAACGAATTCTGGCTCTACATCCTTGGTTTGAACTGTCTCTCCTTTCTTTATTGCCTGCTGCCTGCTCTTATCTTTATGAAAAGAATTCCGAAATGGCTTAGAATTTCAACATTCCTGTTGTTCCTCACCCCCGTCGTGTACCTGGTTTATCAGTGGCTTTTGCCCGCAACCCAACGGGGTGATCTCTCCCTGTTCCGCGATTTTTTTGTCAAAGGATTTCTCTATGTGGTTGCCTTTCACCTGGCCATAGCAGGTGCAGTTTATACCAACCTGTATATCCTGATCCCCCGCTACCTGACCAAAAGTCATTTCAGAAGCTATCTGCTTTCCCTGGCAAGTTTGGCTTTTGCCGCGTCCCTCCTGAACTATGCCATTTTCGATCTGGTCATTGATAAAGTTGCCCCGTCCCTCTTTTTTATTTCCTATTTCAGAATCTGGGAACTGGGTATGATCACCACGCTTTATCTGCTGTTTACCACCCTTTTATTCCTGGTCTGGCAATATACCCTCATGCTGATCACCCATCGGGACAAAGCACAAAATGAACTGTCGGCGCTGAAAGCCCAGATCAATCCCCATTTCCTTTTTAATAACCTGAATA
>CAYWTT010000700.1:0-2004 GCA_964461245.1 uncultured Prolixibacteraceae bacterium
AACGTACCGTTATTACCGAACTTGAAAGTGCAGCAAGAGAAGTTGAAGGGCAGCTAAGTGGTAGACGGACTACTTCAACCAAAGCCACTAAAAATATAATTAAAGAACTTGAAGGATTTGAATTTTAATAAAAGCTAAATAAAAATAAATATGAGTGTAACTAAAACCGCATTTCCTACCCTGAGGGTGGAATCAAAAGATTGGTCAGGGCTGACCACTGAAAATCACTTGGGTGCCCTTTTCGGGGAACAACCTGAGAAAATTGGGAAATTTATCTCTCGTCTGGAATATCTGGATTTAGGAGAAGATTTAATTTCGTTTATGGAACAATTCCCTACCCATTACTTGTCAGATGATAAAGAATTTGAATGGGATTTACAGGGAGCAGAGGAAAAAAATATTCCGTTGATTAAAGCTACCGACCTTGCCGGTAATGCTGTAACTGCAACAGATGAATTTGGTAAAGGTATTTCAAGGTTCTTACTGTGGTTCCCTGAAAAACTGTTTTTCCAGACTCACGTAATTGCTGGTCCCAATCCCGACTTGTACAAATTGTTGGTTAAAACTGAAGGTGAGCAACGCGGTACTGCATTTGTATACGAAGTAGAATTGGTTACCGGTGATGTAAATCTCTATGTTCCATACGAGGAACTTGTGGCTGGAACACGCTGGCACGTAGAATATTCGCTGAGTGAGCAGACTTTGTCTAAAACAGGTTCTGATATCAGCTTTACTTCTCCGTTCAAGATGGCTAACCGCATGTCAATGATGAGAAAAAAACACCTTGTACCGGGTAATATGATTAATAAAAAGGCTAATGACCCTGTTGTATTTGGTGTACATGGAAAAGAAAATAAAGTTATTACCACTTGGTTAAATAAACTTGACTGGGAGTTCCGTAGACAATTCCGTAGGGAAAAAGCTCGACTGTTGATGTTTGGTAACTCTAACCGCATGCCTGATGGAAGCTATGCTAACATCGGTGAAAGTGGTTATGAAATTAAAGCAGGTATGGGTCTTCGTGAACAAATCTCACCGTCAAATATTATGTATTACAATAAATTTGATATTGAAGATTTTGTTGACTACTGCTTGAGTTTATCTGTTGGTAAATTACCACAAGACAGCCGTAGGTTTGTAATCGGTACCGGAGAACACGGTCTGAAAATGGCTTCCCGTGCTATCGAGCGTTATGCTACTTCAAGTGCGTTGGAATATAATCGTATTCCTGGATTGACTGGTGGAGATAAAGCATCTTATCAACGTCCGCAATATGTGAAACTTGCTGATATCAATGGTATTCGTCTTGAGTTTATGCATATTCCACAGTACGACGATGGTGTACGTAATACAATTAAACACCCCGATGGAGGATTGGCCGAATCTCACCGCATGACTATTATGGACTTTGGTACTGCCGATGGTACTCCAAATATTCAAATGGTACGTGCAAGAGGATATGAAGAGCAGTTTGCTTACATTCCTGGATTGCGTGACCCATATACTCCTGGTGGACAGGGTAAACCTAAAGTAGCTGCTACAAGCGTGGATGGATATGAAATTCATAAGGCTGACTGGTTTGGTGTAATGGTTAAAAATCCAATGCGCATGGGCGAATGGATTGCAAACATAAGCTAAAGGATATTAAAAATCTATATTAAAATTAACTAAAAAGTTTGGACTTCTATAAAAAGGAGTCCAAACTTAAAAGTTAAATAAGTATAAAATTTTGGTATTTAAAAAACTATAGTTATATTTGCATAATATAATTTAAAAATGCATATGGAAGAGAAGATGAGTTATGAAAAGGCCGTAAGTATTGCCTTAAAAAATGAAACTATTGAAGTAAAGCCTATCGTGCGAGATAGACCCTTTTTCAAAAAAGGACATGATGGTGAGTTTATGTATACCGGTACTACCCGTACATATCAGTTACCGTATTCAATGAATACCCGTTCTTATGCTAAGGTATTTGAAAACGCAGAAGAACAGGAAGCATTTGAG
>CAYWTT010000701.1:0-1995 GCA_964461245.1 uncultured Prolixibacteraceae bacterium
ATATAGCCGTGGCGCTGGCGTCCTTCAAAACGTCGATCGACTCAATGTCGTTGGGATTTATATCCACCAGGCTACCCCGATAAATTATTCCGTCTAACACAATCAGTGGCGATGTTCCGCCAGATAATGAATTGCGGCCACGAATTGTTATAGAAGGATCGCTCCCTGCTGTATTTACAGCACCAACATTCAATCCAGGAACAGTTCCTTGTAATGATTGCCCGATACTGATGTTTGGTGATTCCTGTAATCTGGTGAGATCAGCCCGGACCACGGAACCGGTTATGTCGCTTTTTTTCATTGTCCCATATCCAATTGCAATAACTTCTTCGATACCCACATTTTCTTCTGCCATCACGACATCTATGTTGGTTTTGCCAGTTGCCTGGATCTCCTGGCTTTTCATCCCCACAAACGAGAACTGGAGCGTGGTATTATCAGGAATATTGCTTATGCTGAATTTCCCGTCTGCATCCGTAATGGTTCCCTGTTTGGTCCCTTTGATTGCCACGGTAACCCCCGGAAGGGGTGAACCTTTTAAATCGGTTACCTTCCCTGTCACGGATTTCTGCTGCTGATACCCTGGCTGGTTTTCAGGATTGAATAATTCTTCATCTTTCTGGTTGTACAAAACAATCTGCCGGTCCTGAATGATGAATTTCGTGTGGGTGCCCTCAAAGATCGTCTTCAGTATGGCATCAATATTCGCCTGCCTGAAATCCAGATCCACCTTCCTTTCCACATCGATCTTGCGATTGTTGTACATGAAGAAAAATTCACTCTGGTCTTCAATCTGGTTAAGAACTTCCTTTACCGACATGCTCTGAACCTTCAGATCCAGCCTGGTTACCTGCGAATAAACCGCTGCGTTTACACTGAGGAAGGTAACCAGCAAAAAAAAGGTTGTAAGTTTCATAATACGAATTACATGCGACAAGACATAAAACTGTCTGTCCCTGTTAAACAAACGCTTTTTTTTCATAATTTTGTTTTACTAAGTTAAACATTACCCATACGGGTGTTATTTGATTTTCAGGAGAAAGGTGTGCCAGCACCTTTCTCCGTTTTTATGATCCTTATATCATCTTTTTTCAGGTAAAGGGTATATCATTACAGAATCCTTATCAATTGTATAGCCCATCGGCGTGGTATAGGAAAGCAGATTCAACAATTCCCTCAGGCTCTCCGTTTTAATCGTAAAGGTGTAGTTCTCGGAGTATTTCAAATTCTTATCTACCGCTATTTTCACTCCGTACCAACGCTCCATCTTTTTTACCACCTCATCGAACAAGGCATTGTCAAAACGCAGCATCTCATCCTTCCATGAGGTGTACAGCTCGGTTCTTACCCGCCTGTTCTCCATCGTTCCTTTGACCGTGTTGAATACATTTTGTTCACCCGGCTCAAGCATCATCACTGTGCTCTTTGATTTGCCGAATACCCCGACACTTCCTTCATCCAGTGTGGTATATACATTCTGGTCTTCCTTATAGGCACATACATCAAACCGGGTACCGAACGCCTGCACATCAACATATTCAGTTTTTACCACAAAAGGATGCTTTTCATCCTTCCTGACATTAAAGTAGCCTTCTCCAGCCAGATAGACTTTTCTGTTTTTCCGGAAATTGACCGGATACCTCATCTGGGAGCCTCCGTTCAGGTTCCCGGTCGTTCCGTCAGGCAGCGTAAACTGTATCCGGGATCCCTGAGGAGCCCTGATTTCCGAATAAATATTTCCCGAACCTGAATGAACCGTCATCCAATAAATTCCGCCTAAGATTAGGGGGATCACCAAAACTGCGGCAACCCGGTAATAGGTTATTAAGAGCCTTGCTCTTATGGATTGCTTTTCTTGTGTACGAATGACAGAATGAATGCGGTTAAGGATGTGTTGCAGATTAATGTAGTCGTTGGAAGATTCCTTCCAGTGGTCACGGGCCATCTCTTCCAGTTCAATCTCATTGTCGTAATTCAGGTAGGCTGCTGAAACGA
>CAYWTT010000702.1:0-1995 GCA_964461245.1 uncultured Prolixibacteraceae bacterium
TTAACCAGCTCTTGAGCCGTGGCCGGTTTGAAAAACGAAGGGGCAAAAGCCCCGATGGCAAAAGCTCCGGCTTTTTCGGCATGAGCGGCCAGTTCGGCAGACTGAGAAAGACAATTCCCTCCCACATGCGCGATCACTTTCAACTCACCATCCGAACTCCTGACCCAATTTTCAAGGACTAATTTCCGTTCCTCTGTCGTAAGAGACAAACATTCCCCCGTAGTCCCGCAGACAAATGCTCCTGTAACACCTGAAGCAATCAGGTGCCGGGCATATTTTCCGATCATACCGGGATTGATCCGGCCAGCTTCATCCATCGGGGTGAATGGCGCAGCAATCAATCCCTCTAATGCATCTTTTTTTATCATAGTATGTGATTTGATTTCAGGAAAGTGTGGTTATCAAATTAAAATCATTATTACGATTGGACTTCTTATTTAAAATCAGATTATAGGGAATAAAATGGTTCTCCATGGCTGCCTGAAATCCTTCCTTGTCCCTTTTCTTCAGGAATTCCAGCAAATCCTTATGGGTGACGACCTTCCCGGCGGCACTCAATTCCTTGTTGATCGGTTCGATCAGATCCTTGAATTTATTCCGGATAAAAATGGAAACCGGTCTGATAATCTCCTGAAATTCCATGATGGTGTCATTTCCGGTGATCTCATACAGTTTGGCGTGAAATTCATATTCGCTGACCGGAGTATATTCATTGTTTTCAAAAACCACACCGTTGTTTACAATGTTCTCAAGTTCTTCGATGTATGCATCCGTCAGATTACGGATAACCTGGCCACATATCCCGATCTCCAGGGCAACCCGGAAGCCCAGGATGTTGAACAGGGTCTCCTCGCCCAGGATCCGCGGGTCGATCACCCGTTTCATCCCTCCCAATACCGGCGGTTCCGAAAGAATCATCCCCCTGCGCGGACGGGTTTCAATCAAACCCAACATTCTTAACCTGCTCAGGGCTTCCCGGAGCACACTCCGGGCTACTCCCAGGGCTTCCGCAAGCTCCTGTTCCTTTGGGATCGAATTTCCGGGATGCAGGTCCTGTTGTTTGAAAAAATCGAGCAGCTTCTCTTCCACCTGATCAACCAGGGTAATCTGTCTGTCGTTTATTTTCAGATTTTTCATATGTGTTAGATTTGTCTGACAAATATAACAAAAAAGATGACACTCCCCGCTATTTTTTAAAAATTTCACAAATTTTCCTGCATTTTCAAGTTAGAGAAGACGCAAATGGCTGAAATTGAGAATGCAGGCTTCCACCAGGAGAATCGACAGATACCGGGCATCCACACAAATGAAATGAGCAAGGCGGGAACAATAAGAGAATAAGCTCCCCACATGGGAAGTGCGGTTTACAGGAGCCGAAGCTCCGGCAAAGATCCGTTCTCCTCCCTGATCAGGGCATAGCGGACTTCATCGCAGATTTTTCCTTTCTTGATCACCGATTTTTTAAAAACAGCCTCCTTCACAAATCCGCACTTTTCCAGGACCCTCTGTGAAGCCATATTGTAATCGAAGACACCTGTATCGATCCGGATTATATCCAGTTCTCTGAATCCATAGTCACATATCAGCTTCACCGCCCGGGGCATAATTCCCTTGTGCCAGTATTCCTCGCCGAGAAAATAGCCGATTTCGGCCGACAACCGATAGACATCATCCCGTTTGTGCAATCCGATATTACCCACATATTCACCCTCATATTCAATGGCAAAAATCTGCAGGGGGCTGGTGGCAAGGGCCATTTCGATGAACCTACCCGCATCGTCAGGGGTGTAAGGACTGGGGAATCCATCCCTCAGGTTAATGCTTATTTTCTCGTTGTTGGCCAGTTCGGCCAGCCGTTGTGTATCCTCGCGCCGGAAAGGACGGAGCGTCACGGTTCCATCAGTTAGTCTGATCATATTTCTGAAAATTTATATTACCTGTTTCAATTCAACGGCAAAGATCTATCCAGGTCCCAACATGCAGCACGGGAAAATC